>CAZTXZ010000041.1:0-6189 GCA_964617895.1 uncultured Candidatus Saccharibacteria bacterium | reverse complement strand
GGCGCCCATCGCCATCGTTGCATTCTTTGCCCGGGGTTATCTGGCACGTTTGATCTTCTCGAAGAACGCGCCTGAGATCGCCATAATTTTGGGATTCTTGGTCGGGGCCATCTTCTTCCGCACGCTCTACACGCTCATTTCACGCTGGTTTTATGCCCAAAAGGACACCAAGACGCCATTGCTCATATCGGTCTTTACCATCTCGCTCAACATTACGTTGGCCTACCTTTTGTCTAGGCCGACCAGCTATGGTGTAGCTGGACTAGCGCTGGCTCAGTCCATCGTCGCTATGGTCGAAGTCATAATCCTGGCGACCGTCATGGTGATTCGCGACCGGCAATTGCTTGATCCGGCCTTCATCAACGGCTGTGTGCGTATCGCATCGGTCTCTGGGTTCAGCCTGATTGCCGGTTTGGTGGCTGTCCAATATTTCCCGCTCGGTGCGTTGGACCGCGGTTTTATTACGCTAGGAACCAAGCTCGGGTTCATCACTCTAGCCGTATTCGTGACTCATATAGCCGTGTCTGCGCTCTTCAGCCTAGAGGAAGTACGTCCGCTATTCTATAAGATACGAAAATTGATCCTAAAGCCTGTCCGCATCGAGTAGGCCGCTCGGTTTCGGGAGGGGCTCACTGATAGCCAGCCTTACCAGCGGTTCGCCCTCAGGGTCAAATAGACGCACCACCCAAGTGGTCTCCTTGGCGGAAGTATCGCTGCGGCCACCATCAAGGGAAATTCGCTGGGTCTCTACCGATCCTCTTATGAGCAGCCCCGAGGCTTGCCGGACATACTTCATCCGACGCGTATCATGCATCCTAGAGATAACTTCGTCGCGGGCAAAGAGTGATTCGGCGGCAACCCTTTGGCTGCGGAAATCACGTAGTAGTCGTCGCACCGGCGCCGAATTCTCTCTTTGGCGACGGGCTCTTTCGGCTGTCATATAAAGCAGCATATCTCGGGTGAGATTCGTCCCAAGCCGTCGGAATAGGTCCGGCTCTAAATCGTCCATAGTGTCGAGATCCAGTTGATTCTCGCCAACGAAAGCGGCTACCGAACCGAATACATTAGGTGCCTCGATTGGCACGCTTGGTTCAAAGCACCGGAATTCCTCGGAATAGTGGTCTTGCCGATATTCCGCGAAGGCGTCCAGTAGCTGCTGCCCCCTCCTGATATTTGCCGGGTCGTCGAATAGCTCATGCCGTCGATTAAACATGTTTGGAATTATAAATCGCTTTGCGTTATTTGCAACAAGATTGAGTAGTACCTCTGTTATAATAGAGATCAATGAATTTGGACCATATTCGCAATTTTTGCATCATTGCTCATATTGATCATGGAAAGTCGACGCTGGCTGACCGATTGCTGGAGTTGACCGGCACAGTCGAGGCCCGAAGCATGAAGGCGCAACACCTTGACAAGATGGATTTGGAGCGCGAAAAGGGCATCACTATCAAGCTGGCGCCGGTGCGTATGAATTACAAAGATTATGAGCTGAACCTGATTGATACCCCGGGACATGTCGACTTTAGTTATGAGGTCTCGCGGAGCCTTGAGGCATGTGAGGGAGCGCTGCTGGTCGTAGATGCCAGCCAGGGGATCCAGGCGCAGACGCTCGCCAATGTCTACCTGGCGATCGCGGCCGACCTGGCCATCATCCCAGTACTCAACAAGATAGATTTGCCGGCGGCCGATGTCGAGCGGGTCGGCGCCGAAATCGTCAGCTTGCTGGGATGCGAATTCGATGACATTTTGCAGATTTCTGCCAAGACAGGCCTGGGCGTTGAGATGGTCTTGGAGCGCATCGTCCGCGACGTGCCGGCACCCAAGCATTCCGAAAACCCCGAGACGCGCGCTTTGATTTTTGATAGTTACTACGATGATTATCGCGGAGTCGTGCTGTATGTCCGCGTCTTTGACGGCGCCATCGCCAAGAATGCCAGCATCAAGATGATGGCCACGAGCGCCAAAGGTATTGCCCTGGAAGTCGGGGCGCTAAAGCCTGACATGGCACCGGGCAAGCAGCTCGGTACTGGTGAAATCGGCTACATCGTGACCAACCTCAAAAGTACGCGCGAGGCGAAAGTGGGCGATACCATCACGCTCGAGAGCCACCCTGCCGGGCAGGCCTTGCCGGGTTACAAAAACGTCCAACCATTCGTTTATGCCGGCTTTTTCCCGGAGAGCAACGAGTTTTATCAGGAGCTCAAAGAGGCTGTCGAGAAACTTTCCTTGAGTGATAGCGCGCTGCAATTTTCGCCCGAGAACTCACCGGTGCTAGGCTTTGGCGTTCGCATCGGCTTCTTGGGGCTGCTGCATATGGACATCGTGCGTGAGCGATTGGAGCGAGAATACAATTTGGAATTGGTCGTCACCAATCCGTCGACGGACTACAAGGTCCGGCTGAACAACGGCGAGCTTATCGACATCAAGTCGGCCAGCGAACTGCCCGATGTCGCCCAAATTACCGAGATCAGCGAGCCGTGGATCAAGGGAGAAATAGTCGTGCCCGATGAATACGTTGGTGCGGTCATCCAGCTCATTGCATCTAAGCGCGGTCAGCACAAAAACCTGAGCTATGTCGACAAGCGCGCACTGGTGGCGTTCGAGGCGCCACTGGCCAATTTGTTGACCGATTTTTACGACCAGCTCAAGAGCATCACCAGCGGCTATGGCAGCTTCAATTACGAACTGGATGACTATCGTGTGCAGGATTTGGTGCGAGTGGACTTTTACGTCGCCGGGGAAAAAGTCGACGCCCTGAGCGTCATGGTGCACCGCAGCGAATCCCAGCGATTGGGCCGCGAAATCGTCGAAAAACTCAAAGAAGTCATTCCTCGCCAAAATTTCCAGGTGGCGTTGCAAGCCGCCATCGGCGGTAAGTTCATTGCCCGCGAAGATCTCAGCGCCTACCGCAAAGACGTCACGACTGGCCTATATGGCGGCGACGTTTCGCGCAAGAAGAAAGTCTTAGCCAAGCAAAAGAAGGGCAAAGCCCGCATGAAACGCTTCGGCAAAGTCGATATCCCCGCCGAAGCCTTCACCGTGATGCTAAAGAGGGACTAGCCAGGGAAAAGAGCAGCCCGACAAAAAGTCACGCCTTTTTGCCGGCGCGATGAGAAAAACCGTAGGTTTGTCTCATGGGGTCATCCCCGCCGAAGCCTTCACGGTCATGCTAAAGAGGGACTAACGGAAGCCAGCTCAACTCTGTAGATTCTTTAGATCGGCGATGATCTGCGCAGCGTGATTTTTAGGATTTACCCCTAGGTATTCTTTGGCAATCCGGCCGTCGGGACTGATGATGAAAGTATTGCGCTGAGTCCCCATGTATTCACGGCCCATGAGTTTCAGCGGCTTCCAACTGCCATAAGCGTCGATGGTCTTGTGCTCGGGATCGCTAAGTAGCGTGAAGTCCAGATGGTGGTTATCGGCAAATTTCTTGTGGGAAGCTACGCTGTCCTTGCTGACGCCGACGACCTCGGCATCGCCAAATTCGGCAATGGCATCTCGCTCGTCACGGAAGCTACAGGCTTCGGCGGTGCATCCCGGCGTTTCGTCCTTCGGGTAAAAGTACAGCACCAGCCATTTGCCGGCGTAGTCCCCGAGCGTCTTGGTGTCACCGTGTTGGTCCTGGAGCGAAAAATCAGTAGCCTGTTTCATACAGTCATTATACCGCCGATGCTTGCTCCGGCCGAACGACACTCGTATACTAGTGCGATATCAGCCGCACTCGACAATACAAAATAAAATCTAAGGGGAAATACAGTAGACTCAAATGTCAGTCATAAAGCTCAATAACATCGATGAGTTCCGCAAAGTCCTGCGGGATTACGAAGTCTCAGACGAGGCCAAACAACTACTCGCCGGCATGAATGTCGTTGCCCTGAGCGGCGTCGCTGGTGGTGGGCGCAACACAGTCATCAATTACTTAGTTGAGCATTATGATTACCACTTCGTGGTTTCGGACACGACCCGACCGCCCAAGTTTCGTGACGGCAAAATGGAAGTGGATGGCGTCAATTATTTTTTCCGCAAAGAAGAAGACGTCTTGGCTGACATCAAGAAGGGCGCTTTTCTCGAAGCCGAGGTAATCCATAACCAGCAAGTTTCCGGCACGAGTATCCGTGAGTTGCAGCGCGCCAAGGATTCCAGCCAAATCCCAATCATGGAGATGGAGTTCGGCGGCATCGAGAATCTGCACAATGCCAAGCCCGATGCTCACATCATCGGTCTGTTGCCGCCCAGTTACGAAGTGTGGATCAAGCGGTTCCGGGGCCGTGAGGAAATCACCGACCAAGAATTTTACAATCGATTGCAGACTGCCCAGCAAGTCCTGAGCCGGATGTTGAGCAACCATTACTTCACACTTGTCGTCAACGACAAGGTGGAAGAATGCGCCGACATCATCCGACGATTCGTCGAGCACGACGAATATCCGGAAGAGCTGCGTGATAAATGCCGGGCTATCGCCGAAGATATGCTCGACAAGGTCAACGCCGAACTGACCCGTCTCGAGTCGCGCAGCGTTGCCTAGCACTCTTGCTACTTGACTGCTAAAACGTTACAATGTGAGTATTATGACGAGCCGTCAACAGCAAATATTGCGCGCTATCGTAGAGCAGTACGCCGAGGTGGCCAGCCCCGTCGGCAGTAGCCTGCTGGCCAAGGTCTTTGGGGTGTCCAGTGCGACCGTTCGGGCCGAGATGGCCGAGCTGGAGCGCCTGGGCTATATCATGCAGCCGCACACCAGTGCCGGGCGCATTCCGACCGACCGCGGTTACCGCTTCTACGTGAATGGCCTGACCGAGTCTAGCCAAGAAACCGTAGCTGAGCGTCGGGGCGAGCGGGCGCTAGCGCAGCGCGTCCAGGCTGGTGGTGCACCAGAGCGGCAGATCCGCAACGCCGTCGATACGCTAGTGGAACTAACCCAGAATCTTGGCATCGCCACCATAGGTCATCAACTGTACATGAGCGGACTTTCCAATTTGTTCGGCCAACCCGAATTCATGAACGGCGGACAGGTGCAGCAGGTTGCGACATTGCTCGACAATCTCGAACCATGGTTGCGCGAAGCCGCGCCAAACGAACCACTGAGTGTTTACATCGGCCAAGAAAACCCTATCGGTCGGACCGCCGGTTGCAGTCTTATAATCAGTCGCTTCCACAGCCCTTTCAGCGATCACAGCTACATTGGCGTATTGGGACCGACCCGTCAGAGTTACCGCGAAAGCATGCTGCTCGTCCGTCGTGCCGGTCAGGAGTTGGAGGAGGCGCTGTATGGCTAAATCTGACGCGCACAAGCCAAAGTCTACCGGCAAGCAAGATTATCACGCGATTGCCGAAGAACTTGCCGCCGAAAATGCCCGGCTGACCGAGGCCCTGCAGCGCGAACGGGCAGACGCCACCAACATTCGCCGGCGCCATGATGAAGAATTTTCCCAGCTGCGTGGCCGCACCAAGGCCACCGTCGTCGCAGATCTGCTGCCAGTGATTGATAACTTCGAACGAGCCCTAAAACACGTTCCGACAGAGCTGGCCAAAAATGACTTCGTCAAAGGCGTCAACGCCATCGTCAAGCAATTCGAAAAAACACTAACCGACATGGGCGTCCAGCGCATCAAGACTGTCGGTGAGCCATTTGACCCGCATTTCCACGAAGCCGTCAGTATGGAAGATGGCGATGGTGACGATGAGATCGTCAGCGAAGAGTTGCAATCCGGTTACAAGATTGGCGACGAGGTCATTCGTCACGCCATGGTAAGAGTCAGGCGCTAGACCATGGGTGATGTGCTGAAGGGAACGCCGAATGAACCCTGGCGGATGTCTTATGAAGACGAACAATACGTGCTCGATATTACTCCGTCCCTGGACCAAGATCCGGAGGCGACGCTAGTTTTGGTTTATAAATTTCAGGGTGAATTCCATGATAGTGCCACCAACCCGGAACGGGCCAGGCAGGCCGAAAGGGATAGGGCCGCACAATTAGGCCAGGGGTTTCTAGAATTCGTGACAGCCAAGCAGTATTTCGATCAATTAATACCCGCGGCCGACTATATACAACCGGACGAGCAGCTAACAGAGAAGATGGTTGAGGCTGTTGCAGGTGAGTTGGAGGGTGGCGGGGCACATCCCATCGAAGCCAAGTGGATAGCCGCCCAAGCTCTCAGCGTGGTAGTCGAGGACAGGCAAATC
>CAZTXZ010000040.1:0-6410 GCA_964617895.1 uncultured Candidatus Saccharibacteria bacterium | reverse complement strand
TTGGTCAGCCCGGTCTGTTGGCCGTCAAGCACGGCTAGCTGCTGGCGCTGACTCGACAGAGTGGCGGCTTGTTTCTCAAGAAGGGTATTCAGCATGTAGGCTCCACCGACGACGGCAAGCAGCAGCAGCACTATCAGACCGATTAGTGCTTGGTAAAGTCGTTTACTATTCATCGTCGACCTTTCGCGTTGATGAACAAGAACTGATTATCGTCGGCGAACAAGACGCGCAGGGTGACGCTGCAGGGGTAGCGGGTATCGGCACCGGACGAAGCGCCAGAGGCGCAGTTGATGTTGACGATGTCAGCTTTGCTGAAGATCTTGTTGGCCGGATCGGTGTAGTTCACCTGGAGCTGTGAGGCGACGCTGCTGTTGGTGGTCTTGGCGGTGATATCGAGCGCCCCGCTGGTCTGGCTGATAGTAAGATTGGATAACTTGGCGTTGGCGGGAGTGGCCGTAGCGAGTTGTTTTAGTAAATCAGAGAAGAGGACCTCTTCGCCCAGTACTTGCACGGCGAGCTTGAGGTTATCGCTCATTTCCTTGGCCGTTTTCTTGGTTTCGGCTAATTTTTGCGTCTTGAGTGACATTTGCTTGGCCTCGATTTGCTGCTGGTAATTGTTGGACAGCTGTTGCATGTAGACGAAGCCGGCGGTGCCGATGACGGCCAGGCCGACCAGTGCGAAGGCGAATGCGAATGCCCAGTGAGTCAGATGTACGTTTCGACGAGCGTAGCCGTAGTCATCCTTGATCGAGGGAGGAAGTAAGTTGATCATGACCTAAACACCTTTCGTGGCTCAACTAGGGCCAATCCGGCGACGGTCGCGTACATTAGGCGATCTGGTCCGCTGGGCGGTTGCAAGCCTTTGTAGTCGAGGTAACTCCAGGGGTCATGCGCCCGAACGGGCAAACGGAGCTCGCTGGTGAAATATTCCGAAAGACCTGGCATGTTGGCGCCACCGCCCAATACCACGATTTGGCCGATTTTCTGCTGGTTACCGTAACGCTCCTCGTAGTAGCGCATCATGCGACGGATTTCCTTGACGATCAGTTGAAGTGTCGGGGCCAAGATCTCACGGATGGTTTCCTGTTTCTTGCTGGCCGACAAGCCGTATTTGGTCTTGATAGTTGCGGCTTCGGCCTCAGTCACGCCCAATTTATCACGCAACACGTTCGTGAATACCAGGCCGCCGGCCGCCACCGTACCGGTAACCAGGACTTCTTTGTGGAAGATGCTGATGTCAGATGTCAGTGAACCGAAGTCGATGATGACCGTGGCAACCTCGCTATGAGGGTCGTGGTTGAACAAACGGCCGGCTGCCGCCATGGTCGTCTCGACCAATACCACCTCGAGCCCCATCAGCTTGGTCAGGACGGTGTAAGAATCGACCACATCTTTAGGGAAGGCAACGGCGAACAATTCGGTTTGCTCGGCGCCCTGGTCGGTGACGTGAAAATCATAGTAAAGTTCCTCGAGCGGCATCGGGATGTACTGCTCGACCTCTAATCGGACGGCCTCGTTAAGCTCCTTCGACTTTAGCCGTGGCAATACCATCGAGCGGGAGAAGGCACGGTAAGCTGGGATCGAGACGGCTACCCGGCGCGTCTGGATGGTGCCAATCAGATTGTTCTTAAACAGGTCCTGCACCGATTTGGCGATTACTTCCGGTCGGATGATGACGCCATTATCGATAGCCGAGGAGTCGAACGTTGCCGTGCCATAGCCCATCACGCGCGGCTTTGGCGAGCTTTGATCGATTTGCATGACCTTGAGTGAGCTGTGGCCCAAGTCGAAACCAAAGATTGGCTTGTCGTGGTAAAAATTGCTGTGTTTGCTCATGCCACCCTAGTTATTCCGGTTGTTTGCTCTCACTATCATAGCATGAGCGGTTTGTTGGCGCTATAACCAAGCCGGTCATCACAGGCGCTCGTAATATACGGCTCGCCAGGCTAGATCTATCGGAATATCGTCGACGGGGAAATTAGGGTCGAGGGTTAGATCGAAGGGTGTTCCGGGGCTGGTCGAAACGTAGATATTCTTGCCACCTACACCGCCTAGCGCCGGGTCTGCGCCAAACTTCGTCTTGTCCAGACAGATGCCATTCGTGGCCAGGAAATAAGCTGCCGGGGCAATAGTGTTGTTGCTATCACCGAGGTAAATTGAGCCGCCCAAGGGGCAGACACTGGTCTTCGATGCCGGGTCAGCGGCGTAAGAAATGAATACTATCGGCCCGCTACCGGCTGATGTAAAGACGGCAGAGAAATTAATCGTACCTTCGACGAAGATGTATTTGGTAGTGCTTTCGGGATTATTGAACGTCGGTTGGCAGCCGGCCGTGGCACACAGATTGGCACGTATGTGCACGTTGTCAGTAATGTTGTAAGTGGCGCTGCCGAGCGCCAGATTACCGCTGGTACCGCACGTGTTCAGGACCCCACTGCCGGAATTGGGATAGTGGGTCTTCTTGGTATTGCCGGTGCTGGGTATGGTTCGCGGGCTGGTACCGGTCGTCCAGTCGCTGCAGCCACCTGGCGAACTTTGGTAAGTACCATCCATGTACTGGCTCCAGGGAATATAAATCGACTTGATGGTGCTGATGTTAGATATATTCTCAGTTACGGTAAACTTGCTGGGATCGGCAATCGGTACCAGACAGTTCTTGTGCGACAGGTTGACCAGAGTTGTTGTCTGCGACGGATCGCTGTATGAGGTGGGTGGAACAAGGTTGCCATGACTTGAGCCGTTTGGACCAAGTGAGCAGTCGGCGCTGCTGGGATTACTGCCGGCAACGGTAATTTTCTCGGCTATCAGATTGGTCGTGTTCTTGGGCATGTTGATATAACCGTTGACGTAGATTTCCTTGCCGATTATGTTCTTGACGCCACTGGCGACATCAATGATGTTGCGGCTCATAATCGACGAGGCGGTCGTCGTCGAGGTGCGGTTGGCCGTGACGCGGATGGTGCGGGTGTAGCTCGGTGTGCTGCTGCTGGCCGGATCGTAGACTTTGCCGACGGCGGTTATGACGCGCTCCTTATTGTCGCCGTTGTCGGTGACGGTGGTGTTGTAGGTGGCGCGGTACTGACCGGTGTTAAGTAGCGTCACATCGCTGCCCGTGCCGGTGTAGGTGGGCGGATCGACGGCGCTGGCGTTAAGTTCGGCGATTGCGGCATCGGCCCCCGACTCGGCCGCGTACTGTGCTTGCAGTAGCATGATGCGTCCACGAGCGCGCGTTAGGTTAGCCTGAGCGACGGCTACCAGCCCCAATATCATGGTGCTAAAAAATATCATCAAGGCCAAGATGGTGACGACGATAGCCCCGGTTTCGCTGGTAGATTTACGTGATTGTGCCATAGTGCTCCTTAGCGATTTCGTATAGCCACGCGAATCGTGGTGCTATTAATGGTATCCGCGGCGCCGTGAATGGTCGATTTCTTGAACAAATGCAGGGTCAGCTCTACCACTTCGACGGTCGTGAAGTCTGGTCCGATATAGACTGTCGGAACCACCGGGTTGCCAAGACTATCCTTCTCGACGATGCTGGTATGGTCGATAGTGTTGCCTGATCTAGAGAAATAGCGGGTATCTATCGAGCTGATATTCTTGGAAATAAGCGTATCGGCCGGACAGCTGGCAGTAGCGCTGCTGGGAGGGCAGCTGGACACGGTAGCATTATCGGGGGCGTTAGCGTTGGCTATCTTGCGAAGCAAGAGCTCTTTGTTGCCGTTGTCGAGGTATAGCACGAATTGGTTGACGTAGGGCTGTTCGCCGTTCATGATAATGGTCTTGTCTCTTTCGGTGGCCGGACTTTGCCAATAAATAATCGGTGTGTAGGTACCGCTCGAGCCAATATTTGTGGTGCCGGGAATGGCGTGAATCGTATCCCAGTATTGCCCGGTGGCATCCGATGGGTCGGGATCCATGGGATTATCGTCGGGCAGGCTGTTTTGCATTATCAGGCCGGATGAGACGTTCAGCGCCTCGCGCAGCTTGTCGCCGGCATTTGAGCGGTCGACATAGGTTTCCAGGTCGGTCTGTAAAGTAGCGTTGCTGCCCCAGAAATCGATAGCGAAGCTCAGCACGGCGACAGTTACCACCGTGGTCACGACCATCACGACCAGCAGCTCTATAAGGGTAAAGCCGCACTCGGCTGCCCTTAATGGACCGGTTTTCGTGCGGCGGCTCATAACTGACCGATCCCGTTCCTGGTAATAAGCAGCCGTAGCTCTAGTGGCGTGGCGTTGTTGTTGGGTGGCAAGAATGGCAACTCGATGGCGACGACCTTGGAGTCCGGGACGGTCTTGAGCGGATCGGCAGCATTCAGGCTCGAGGTTGGCGTGACGGTCAAGTTCGGGGAGTACGTGATGGTATTGCCCGAGGTACTGTTTTCGACATCGAAAGTGTTGTTAGGGTAGCAGTTTGCCGAGGTGGTCAGCGATGTGTATTCCAGGGCTCGGTCGACCTCGGGGCAGGCACTGAGTACTGTATACATCTCGTTTAGCTGTCGGGCCGTCGAATAGGCATACTTGATCGATTTATAAGCGGCCATCAGGCCCGACACCATGATGCCGAAGATGACTATGCCAACCAGGATTTCGACGACAGTAAATCCGGCACTGGCTCTGGGGCGGCTTCCAAAAACTTTTCGCATTCTTATGCTTAGTATACACAAATGGAAAAGACCATAAAAAAACCGGAGCGATTACTCGCCCCGGTTTCATGAACTGGTTTAGAACTAGTTGCTGCTCTTGCTGTACGTGCCACCGCTTTCAAGCGTTGCGGTAAGTGTGAACGAGTCACAGTCCGAAGTGGCCGTCGTGCCCGTACCACTGTCAGTACAAGCGGAACCACCAGCGAGTGGAGCGTAGCCATAGGCTGTTGCCGATGTCGTTCCAGCCAGGGCAGTACCCTTAGGATCGACCAATGCTTCCGTGTCGAGACCCTTCATGTTGGCAGCGATCCAACCGGTAGAGGTGAGAACTGCAAGTGATGGGTATGTGCCATTCTCTGCGTAGTAGGCCTCTAGGTGGCTGTCGAGCGCGTTGATGTCAGTTTGGCGCTGACTGTCACGTGCCTTCTGTTGAATACCGGTAAATGTTACGATCACCAGCGTCGCTAGGATAGCGATAACGACGATGACAATCAAGAGTTCGACGATAGTGAAACCCTTAGAGCGATTTTTCAGTGAGACCATAGGAACCCACCCTCCTATTATTTGATTATCTTATTTTTTATACGATGCTAGCCCGAAACGAGCTTGTATCTAAGAACAGATTATAACCATAAGCATCGCCAGGTCAAGCACTTATCCCCATCGGCCTTGCTGTGAATAAGATACGAATTGAGCGAAGCGAACAAGGCAAGGCCGAGCTTTAGGGGGAGGGCAACAAACTCGAATTCATTTCGAGTTTGTTGTGGAGGGGCGGGCCCCTCCCGTCATCAATGAGCGAAGCGAACGAGGCGAAGCCGAGCTTCAGGGGGAGGAAACCTAACTCGAATTCAGTTCGAGTTAGGGATGGAGGGGAGTGCCCCTCCCAGATTAATTAGTTCCGACGTTCTGGCTAAGAGAGGCGATCGGGCCCATGACGCTGGCGGCGATAACGCCGACGATACCACCCAGGACGATTATCATGAGCGGTTCAATCAGCGAAGTCAGCGACTCGATGGCCGTATCGACTTCTTCGTCGTAAAAATCGGCGACTTTGACCAGTATGGTGTCTATCTGGCCGGTCTCTTCGCCGACAGCTAGCATCTGGCCCACGATTGGCGGGAAGATTTTGCTTTGCGAAATCGGCTCACTTAAGGGTTTACCGTTACGTACATCGTCGGCGGCCTGGAGTAGCTCAGCCTCGAAGACTTTATTACCGATAGCGCCGCCGGTGACGGTCAGCGCATCCAGTACTGTCACCCCGGCCGACGTCAGCGAGGCGAAGGTTCGCGAAAATCGTGATACGGCCACCTTGATTATCAACACCTTGATGACAGGGATGCGCAACATCAGGGCATGGAATTTGTACTTGCCGTTCGGCGTCCTAATGTAGCGGCGTAGGTATACGAAAACTATCACCGTGACGATGATAATAAAGATGATGTTTGGAACATGAGGAACGATGCTACTACTGACAGTAAAGTCGCTAATGCCGAGCAGTACTCGCGTGTAGACCGGCAATTTGGCATCGGGCCCGCCAAGATCGGTCAAGATCTTACCGATTTTCGGCATGATGAAAATCATGATGCCGAAGAAGGCAAGCAGCGTAATCGACAGGATGACGCTCGGATAGGTCATGGCGCCCTTGATCTTCTTGCGGATACTGGCGTCTTTTTCGGTCTGGGTGGCGACGCGCTTCAGGATTTCGTCCAGGATACCACCGGACTCACCGGCTTTGACCATATTGATGTAGACCTCGGAGAAG
>CAZTXZ010000039.1:0-6464 GCA_964617895.1 uncultured Candidatus Saccharibacteria bacterium | reverse complement strand
GTCGTAAAGTGGAAAGCCTGACTGCTGTCCGGTCGCGCATCTTTGACTACCGTCACCTTGGCGAGTTTCGTGTTGCTGAAAGTACAAGTAACATTGTCGCCTTCGCCAATGTGTACCCAGACGCTGTTGTCCACGACTTTGGTTCGGGCCTCGCCGCAACTGATGCCCGACAAGACCCATCCATCCACGCCGTCTTCGGTAACTTTGTACCAACCGGCTGCTAACGATTTGGTGTGGCTGGCCTTTGAAACGTCCTTGTAATCTTGCAAACTAAACTCATCAACCTGCTTTGTCCTGTCGCAGTCTTCGTGTTCGTTGCCGTCATTGTTCTCGTTGCTGTTCAAGCTGAGCAGGCCCTGTACATCTTCAACCACTCGGGGCTTGTACTCGCACTTGTTTTTCCCTTCAATCTTGAAATCGAACCATTGTGGATCGTTTGGCAGCGCGTCCTTTACGACTGTTAGGCTGCCCGTGTCGCGGGTGTTCGTGAAGACACAGAGGACTCGCTCTCCGGGGTCGACATCAATCAATGCCTTCTCGTTGAAGTAACGAACGCCGTCATTGCCGTTGATGAGCTGTAGCGTAGCCTGTTCGCTGTTATCGAGCCTATTGCTATTGAAAGTGAAGCATTTCAGCGAAGTCTGGTGGTAACCGCGCTTGTTGTTTTCGCTCACCACGTACTTGCCACTAGGAACGCTCACCTTGTTCAATAGGCTTGCTTTCTCATTTGTACCACTCTGGTATTTACCCCAGTAATTCCAGGTCCATCCCTTCGCGAAGTGTTTTACGTTGCCAAAACCATCATCGACGTTCTTGACCACGGTAATACTTCCGCGTCCCTGGTTACCGAAGTTCTTGTGCGAGAAACTATTGTTTTCTTTGCTGATAGTTACGAAGTGGCAAGACCAGTTGCCGGGGTATGTCTGCACCCAACCTAGCTTGTGTTCTTCGCATACCTTGTAGCTTCCATCTGATAGGTTATCGAAGTTATATTTTCCGAAATTGTTGGTGTTGTCACTATCTACAAACTGGTAGTGGTTGTCTTTAAGGACGTACAACTTGATAGTCCAGTCTGAGATTCCGTGCTCCTTGCCGAAGTTCCACTCACCATTACCATTTTTGTCGTTCCACTTATAGCCAGATATGCTACCCTTGCTACTCATGACCTTACAATCGTTCCTAAATATCGCCTGACCGGCTGCGTCCCAATTCTGAGAGTATGTTTGGTTGTGGTAACTGAACGGAGGAATGATATCTTCACCATTTTGATGATCCATACCAAGGTGACCATGGTACGCGCCAGCCGGGCTAATGGAAATCAGGACGAATGGGTTAGTTTCAGAACCGGTTGCATGACATAGAGCTACTTTGCGTTCTTGTTTTACTCTGTTACAGAACGTGATGGTTGCAGTATGATTCTCGACCACCGTTACTGGCACTGGCGCAGTAGTGAGATTCTTCTCATTGCTACAGCTGCCTTCACCGATGAACCACCCGACTAGTTCGTAATCTTCAACATTGTTTTCAGTTACTGAGTGGCTACCAGTCGAGACATCGCTGGCCGTAGAGCCCATGTTGCGAGCGGGAGTTTCATGATCTAGACCCCACTTGAAATCCGAGCTAGGACCGTTGGCATCTACCCACTGGCCATCGCCCTCGTCAACTTGCTTCAGGACTTTTACCGACCCCGTCTTACGCGAGTACGAGTTAGTGATGGTACATGTTACGTCGTCACCGTACGCAAGCTTGATGTAGTTGCCTTCCTGAATTCCGCCATCACAGTACCAGGAGCTTGCCGTGTAACCCTCGGGTCCACCGGTTTCTGTAAGCTTGTATATCTCGCCCGCTACGACCTCCTTGGAGGAGAAACCGCCGTAACCACTGAGCGTAGGATATTTATCGTTGCTCGGGGTTGCCCACAGCTTCCAGTCTGTCGGCTTGGCTTCGCCGCCGCTCACCTTCTTGACCAGTGAAAGCTTTGGCTTGTGCGGCTTGTTGGTAAATTTGCACCATACATTTTGCTCAGAGCCATCTAGCTCGATTGTAACCTTAAGGTTCTTCTCATCGGGCGTAACGGTAGCACCGCCGTTCTCGCTATTGCAGTAGATATCATCCAGATACCATCCGTCAGTCTGGCTTTCGGTGACAGTGTACGTGCCCGACCCTAGCTTAGTGAAATTCTTGCTAGGCAAACCGCTTGTGCTGTCATCGGTCAGACTAAATCCGGTATTGTCAGTGCTAAGTCCATTGGTCGTGAAACCAAACGCATGCGTGCTGTCAGGCTTCGCGTCCTTGTAGATCTTGATCGAGCCGTTAGTTTCGGCCGGCTTAGGCTCCACTTGCACATCAATGTGACTGATTCCCTTACAGTCCTTACTATCAGTGCGTGTAACCTTGACTACCTGCGTGCCAAGACCTTCCACCGTATAGCACCCGTCGCCATAAACCCCATCTGTGGTGAACATTTCTGAGTGCTGCTTGGTCCCGAAGGCATCGTTACCACTCTTAATGCAGGTACCAGTGGCAAGCTTGCCTGAACCGGCGTCGTACTGAACGTAGTCATCACTTCCCGTGATGCTACCTGTAACATTCGCGCTAGTGCCCAAACAATCTGCTGGGCTGTCATTGCCATCTGCGCTGGCGGACCGGATAACCGAAATCGGCGTCACCAGCTGGACAGCCAAAAAAGCACCCGCGAGCAAAAAGCTCCTCAGGCGCTCTCGTAAACGTTTAATATTTGAGGTTTTTTGCATAACGTACTCCTTTCAACATGTGAGCTTATCTGGTATCTGTTAAGTGTTTGCTCTTTGGCAGTGGGACGGAGTGAGTATTCCACCCAAAGGATGTTCAAAGGCCTCGCGCCACCTCATGCGTAACCTCTCTTTGTGTTGCTGTCAAAGTACTCCTTATTTAAGCCGTCTGTAAGCATAATTTTTTACAATAGACGATTTTTTGCATGATTTTCAAAACATGCCCCCTTGGCATGGACGCGCCATGGCTAGTATTTTATTCGGTGATTGATTGGAGCTGAAAGAAGTCGGCAAATAAAGAAGGCCGTCATCCCGGACGGCCTTCTGATAAAATGCTTTTTGTATGTATTTAGCGAGCAGCTACGGCTTTTGGCTTGCGGCCGAACCAGCGTGCTGCAAGCGCTAAGCTAATCAGTATCGAGCCGGCCAAGATGTTGACCAGGCCGTCGTTGCCCGTGTTCACAAGCTCGGCTCCCAGGACATGGCCCTGGACCTTGGTGTTCACGAAGGTACAGGTAACATTTGCGCCCGGTTCGACGACCAGGCTCAGTTCGCCCTTGACGAAGCTGATTTGAGTGCCCTCACCGCAATTGATGCTGTGGAGTCTCCAGCCGGCAACGCTCTCTTCGGAGATGACGTAGGTTCCCGGCATGACACCTGTGAAGGTCTTGCTGTTGGTAGATACGACACCGTTGTCGGTGAGCGTGAAGCTATCACCTAGTGAAGTCGTAAAGTGGAAAGCCTGACTGCTGTCCGGTCGTGCATCTTTCACGACAGTCACGGTTGCAAGCTTGGTGTTGGTGTAGGTACACGTTACCTGATCACCGGCACTAAGTCGAACAAGAACATTCGAACCGTCAATTTCAACTTTCGAATCTCCACACTCAAGATCAGTCAAAACCCAACCAAGCGTATCTACTTCACTAACGAGGTACCATCCGGGAGACAGTTCTTCGGGATGAGTTGCAGTTGCTGGGTCGGTGTAATCTTGAAGCTCAAAGCTGCTGACTTCTCGTTCCCTGAAACAAGTTTGGTCGAGGTCTGCGGCAACTTGCAGCGTATCACCTGTCACTTGCTCGCACTTGGTCTTTTTAAGATGGCTTAGGGTGAATTCAAACCATTGGGGATCATTGGGCAATGCATCTTTATTGATAGTGAGCGTAGCGTGACGAGTGTTCGTAAATACGCAATCGATATATTGATCTTTGTCCACGCCGAAGCTGTCCGATACAGTACCACGACCTCTCATCGACAACTCCCAGCTTTCAGATTGGCAAACCCATTTGCTGTCGTAATGAGCAAGATCGGTGCCCGTTCCTGCGAGTTCTTGAACAAAGTTACTCTCGCCAGTGACTACTTTTACATATTCAGTACTATCACCGTTGCTGGCGTCGGTAAATTCGGTAACGTTATTGATCTGCAGGTCGAACAAGCCAGCATCGTTCTTCGGCTTGAGGTGCTTTGTGACACGAATGAAGCCGGTGTCGCGGGTGTTAGTGAAAGTACAGACGATGTCATCACCGGCGCCAACCCGGAAGTTGATGGACTCTGCCTGGTCGACGTCAAATTCCTTGCCATCGTTGGTACAAACCACTGAAGTAAAGTGGTAATCGGTCTTTTGGTCTTCATTGATCGTGTAGGAATCGGCTGCTACGGCTACCGTGTTGGTAGAGCCGGCAGCTTCGTTGCTACCGTCTTCGTAGGTTCCATCG
The DNA here is from genome assembly GCA_964617895.1 of uncultured Candidatus Saccharibacteria bacterium. Taxonomy (GTDB): domain Bacteria; phylum Patescibacteriota; class Saccharimonadia; order Saccharimonadales; family UBA4665; genus UBA6224. Next base: position 2,002 of record CAZTXZ010000039.1, on the reverse strand, counting down.
TAATCCCATGTCCAGCCGCTGGCGTCTTGGGTAACCGCACCGAAGCCGTTATCGACATTCTTGATGACCGTGATGCTTCCGCGGGCCTGGTTGCCAAAGACGGCACTGTTGATTTCACCCGATTCGTCGATTTCGACGGTGTAGCAGGTGGGAGTGGTCGTCTGTGTCCAGCCGGGTTTGCCGACTTCGCAAACCTTGTAGTCGCCAGGGCTTAGGTTGCTAAATGCGTAGCCGGTGGTAACGTCTGTCTCCTTGCTGTCGAGCAAAACGTCTTGGTCGTCGTAAAGTTCAATCTCCCAGCCGCTCAGCTTCGGTTCCCCGTCGTCCTTGGTACCGTTGCCATTGAGGTCGTTGAACTTGTAGCCGCTGATGCTGCCATTCTCGAAGTTGCCGAAGTCGTTTTCGGTGCTATTCTGTCCGGCGGCCAGGTCAACAGAGTCCGGACTGAAGATCTGAGTCCAACCGTCTTTGAGCGTCTCGACTAGACCGTACAAGCCAGGCAGCAGATGATCAAATGAGAAGCCGCCATTACCGTCGGTAGTGTCAGTTGCTATAGGCTGGCCGTTTACGAGCAGTGTGATTGTCCAGCCCTGGAGCGTCCCGTTTGTCGAACTGTCGGCGTTTGCGTCGTATTTCGTGCCGCTGATGCTGCCGTAGCGAGTGTTCGTGAAGGTACAGACAATGTCATGACCTTTATCGACATCAAAGCTGGTGGATGAAGTGCCGGTACCGTCGGCAACTTTGGTGACACCATCGTAACAGGCGTACACACTGTAGTAATTGTCTATGTCAGTGCTTGTACCGTCAGTCTCACTGACAGTATAGGAACCGGTGTCGACTGTCTGCGTACCAGTAGACCCGCCGTCGCCTTGATCGTGTGCAGTGTAGTCGGTCGGACCGTTGATGAGCAGATCGAACTTGCCCGTATCGGTTGCTGGTTTGAGTAACTTGATAACTCGCACCGTACCGGTGTCGCGCGTGTTCACGATAGTACAGGTAACGTCCTTGTCGAGATCGAGCGTAAGTTTGTTACCAACCAACGTACCGCCAACACAGCTCCAATCGCCAGCAGTGTAATCGGTCACGTTGCTTGATTCGCTCAATGTGTACTCCAGGTTTGCGCGGGCCGTTTGGAAGCCGAAGCTGTCACCGGCACCAGTGAGTGTGTCGTATTGGTCATCAGCTGGGGTTGCTGTCAGAGCCCAATCGCTAGCTTTCGCCGTTCCACCCGACACCTCTTTGACGAGCTTGAGTGTTGGAGCAACGTCCTCGTTCACGAATGTACATCGCACATGTTGAGCCAGTGCGAGCGTCACCGGTAATGCCACTGGTTGCTTGGTGTCAAAGTCCTCACAGGTGAGGCTTGTGTTCTTGTATCCTGCCTCTGGGTCTTCTGTCAGCGCGTACTCAACGTTCGCTTTCGTGCCATCATGCAGATAATTAACCATGCTATCGTTTACGTCACCGCCACCCGCACGTGCGTCGGTTTGCTGCACGCCGTTAACGTACAGCTTGAAGTCGGTCGCCCAAAGCGTACCGCCATCATCGTTAAATACCCGCTTGATCACGTTTAATTCAGGCGCGATGTCATCGTTGGTTATGGTGCAGACTTTGGTTTGGCCACTTGTAACGCTGACCGTATCGGTTTCCTGCCCGTCGCACTCGATCTTAGTCTGCTTGTAGCCGACGAGTGGTTCATCTTCGCTAACCACATAGGTACCGGTAACGAGGCCACTGTACATCGTACCAGTCTCAGAACCTGCAGCCGGGCTGCCTGTCACGTCAGTTCCGTTTTGCTTAACATGAAGTGTGAAATTGCCAGCCACAGCGGTGCCGCCATCGTCGTTGACGACATGCTTCTTTAAGATCAATCCGCCAGTGTCACGAGCATTCGTAAAGGTACAGACGATGTTCTTACCAACGGTTAAGTCAACCGAGGTTGTCTCTGCCTGGGGAACCGTCAGGTTACCGCTCTGGTCGCTACAGGCGACTGAAACGAAGT
>CAZTXZ010000038.1:0-6842 GCA_964617895.1 uncultured Candidatus Saccharibacteria bacterium | reverse complement strand
AACGGTTAGGACACCAGGTTTTCATCCTGGCAATCGGAGTTCGATTCTCCGTGAGGTCACCAAATTAAGAACGTCACCAAAGGTGGCGTTTTTAATTTGGTTAGCTTGCGAAGCAAGCTCGAACTCCGAAGGAGTGCGATATTCGAGGACGCGCGCAGGAGCTTGCTCCGAGCACGCCGCAAGAATATACAAAGTATTCTCCGTGAGGCCAATCACTCCATCACCCCGGGTGTATACTGTTACGCATGAAACATGTGTATAAGCGTGCCAAAATCTTAGCGACCGTCGGGCCGGCTACCCATAGCTACGAAAAAATCGAGGCCATGGTACGAAGCGGCGTCAACGGATTCCGATTGAACTACAGCCACGGCACGAAAGAGCAGCGTGACCAACAGGTCACCTGGATTCGTGATGCGGCCAGCAAGCTGGATCGCAACGTTGCCATTTTGCAGGATATCCAGGGGCCAAAGATACGTCTTGGTGACCTATCGTCCAATGAGTATCCGGTAAAAAAGGGTGATGAGCTGGACCTGGTTTATGGAGTGGAACACGATGGCTCAACCATACCGCTGCAATATGACATTTCCGAAAAGATAGAAGTCGGCCAAAGGCTGTACATCTTTGATGGCAAGGTCAGGACGATTGTCCTTGGCTGCGACCCGGCTAACAAAAGCGTCCATGTCCGTGTCGAGAATGATGGATTCTTGATGAGCCGTAAGGGTCTCAACCTGCCGGACACTAACTTTGGCGGCGATATCTTCACTGACAAAGATTACAAAGACATGGAGTATGGCGCCACCCAAGATTACGACTATGTGGCCCTGAGCTTTATCCAATCTGCCGCCGATATCGAGACGGCGCGTGGCTTTTTGGCCGAGCATGGCTCGACGGCGCAGATTATCGCTAAGGTCGAGACCAAGGCGGCGATTGACCCTGATGAACTAGAGCGAATCGTCGAAGCCAGCGATGGCGTGATGGTCGCGCGGGGTGACTTGGCGGTGGAAGTTGGGGCCGAGATAGTACCGATCGTGCAGCGACAAATAATCGCGCTCTGTCAAAAGCATGTCAAATTGAGCATCGTCGCCACGCAAATGATGGCCAGCATGGTCGACAACCCTGAGCCGACGCGCGCCGAAGTCAACGACGTGTCCAGCGCAGTCATCATGGGCGCTGACTGCCTGATGCTGAGTGACGAGACGGCCAACGGTAAATATCCCATCGAAACCATCCAGAGCATGCGCCGAACCATCTTGTACACCCAGGAGCACGCCGAAGCGTTGCCCCTGTCCCAGCCGCTGACGCTGGAGACTCACTCCGCCGCCATCAGCGCCGCGGCCGTCAGCCTATCCGAGCAGTTGCATGCCGACGCTATCGTCGCCGAGACCAAGAGTGGCGCCACTGCGGCGCACATCGCGGCGCACCGTCCCAGCCGGCCCATCGTGTCGGTGACCAGTCAGCCGCGCGTCGCGCAGCAATTGGCACTACTGTACGCCAACAAGAGCTTTTTGCGCCCCGACGGCGAAAAGGCAGGCATCAATCTGGCCAAAGAACTTACCACGCCCGACGGCTTTTTCGGTCCTCGGGCAACAGTGGTGTTAGTGAGCGGACGGCAACCGGGCCTCATGGGCGCGACCGATACGATTCGCGTCAGACGTATCGACGCCACGACTAGCTAGTCGGTTTCTGCATAAGCGTGATAAAATGAGCGAAAAGGGTGGGAATGAGCTTCAGTAAAAAGACGATTCGTGACATCAATCTGGACGGCAAGACGGTGCTGATGCGGGTTGATTTCAACGTCCCCCTAGAAAAAGGCGTGATTGCTGATGATTACCGCATCCAACAGGCGCTGCCGACCATCAACTATCTGCTCGAGCGTAATGTCCGCCTGGTTCTGTGTTCGCATCTGGGCCGTCCGGAGGGCAAGGTCAATGACGACGACAGCTTATTCCCGGTAGCAAAACGCTTGGGCGAGCTACTGGGCAATGATAAGGTCAACTTCGTCAAGGATTGCGTCGGACCCCTGGTGGTCAAGGCCGTTGGTGCGATGGCGCCCGGCGACGTGGTACTGCTCGAGAACGTCCGGTTCCACCCCGAAGAGGAAGCTAATGATGACAATTTTGCCCAACAACTGGTCGCCGACACTGGTGCCGAGGTGTTCGTGCAGGATGCGTTCGGAGTGGTCCATCACGCCGCGGTCTCGGTGTCCGAGCTGCCGAAATATCTGCCCGGAGTGGCCGGATTGTTGCTGGAAAAAGAAGTCGACACTATAACCAAAGTGATGCAAGACCCGGAGCGACCCCTGGTGGCGGTCGTCGGTGGAGCCAAGATTTCCGACAAGATCGACATTCTGACTAAGTTCATCGACATTGCGGACATCGTGGCCGTTGGTGGTGCGATGGCCAATACCTTTTTATTGGCCGACGGTGTGGATGTCGCTAAGAGCTTGGTCGAACACAACGATCTGTCGATTGCCAAAGACATTCTCGAGAAAGCCCGCGCCAAAGCCAAGCAGGGCAACTTCGTATTTTATATTCCCCAGGATGCGGTAGTGGCGCATGCCATCGACAAGACCAAGCCGACGCGCATCGTCGACTGGAGCGCCCACGTCATTTCGGCCATCGAGAATTATCCCAAGCGACCACCGCATTCCGCATCGACGATCGCGCATGACGAAATGATACTGGACATCGGTCCGTTCTCGGCCTCTTTCATGGCCGGTACATTGCAGCTGGCCAAAACTGTGGTATGGAATGGCTCGCTTGGCGTTGCCGAACAATCCGGATTGCAGGGGCCGGTCGGGCCGTATGCCCACGGCACGCACGTCGTGATGGAGGCGATATTGGGCGAGCGTGGCAACAAGCCGTTCAGCCTGGTCGGCGGCGGCGATACCGTTAGTTTCATCCAGAGTCAGGGTTTGACGCCATACTTCAACCACGTTTCCACCGGTGGAGGTGCCTCGCTGGAGCTCATGGCTGGGCGCAGCCTGCCCGGCGTTGAGGCATTACTGGATAAAACTCAAAATGAGGTACAATAAGCATTAACATTATGAATACAGCTCGTAAATCGCTCATCGTCGGTAACTGGAAGATGAACTTGTCAGCTCATCAGGCCAGTACGTTATTGCACCGCCTGAACGAACATATCGAGGTACACCACAACACCGAGGTCGTATTGGCGCCGAGCTTTCTGGCGCTGCAGCCGCTCAGCGTCGAGATCGATCGCCGCAAATTTCGCCTGGCTGCCCAGGACGCATTTTATATGGACGAGGGGGCTTACACCGGCGAGGTCAGCTTCTCGATGCTGCACGATTTGGTGCATTACGTCATCATTGGGCACAGCGAGCGTCGTAAGTATTTTGGCGAAACCCTAGAGACTGTCCGAGAAAAGGTCTCGGCCGCCATCCGTAACCAAATCGCGCCAATCATTTGCATCGGTGAAACCTTCGAGGAGCGCAAGAATGGCGAGACCAAGTTGGTGCTGCACGACCAACTCGTGTCGGCCCTGAGCAATCTGACTAGCCTGGACATCGAAAAGGTGGTCATCGCCTACGAGCCCGTCTGGGCAATCGGTACCGGCGTGACGGCCAAGCCAGAACAAATCAACGATGCCATAACCCACATCCGCCACAATATCCAAGAGCTGTACGGACCAAAGGCATCACAGTCGGTCCGGGTCTTGTATGGCGCAGGCGTGGAGCCGGATTATGTCAATGATTTATTGAAACTGCCATGCGGCATTGATGGGTTACTGGTTGGTGGCGCAAGCCTCAATTATCACAAATTTGCCGGTATCGTAGCGGCAGCTCAACGGCGGCAGTACGAGTAGGAATTATCAGATGGCACAAGCAAAAGCAAAGAAGTCGGACAGCTCATCGAAGAAGATCGTCGATGTAAAGTCGGATGGCGACGGCGCAGTCGGTAATTCCCGAGCTATCATCGTCAACAATCGACCTATCTTGAAGGACCCGATGATGGCTGAGGTGAGTAAATTGACCGGTGGTGGAAGCACCGAACCGGAGGACAAGCCAGCCGGTAAGGCCAACGATCAGGCGGATGATGACGGCAGCGAACGCGTAGTAGTGCGCCGTGAGAATAAAATCCAACCAATCGACGCCGACACCGAGCCGGCAGCTGAAACCCCGGAAGACAAACCTGCCGACGAGACTGAGCCAGCAGACGCCAAAGAAGAGGTTGTACCAGAACAGGCCGCCGACGCACCTGGCGCGCCTGATGTCCCGGCCGATGAACCCAAGCAAGAGCCGGAAGAACCAGTCGAGCCGGAGGCTGAAGTTGAAACGACCGAGCCAAGCAGTGAGGCGGAGCCAGAATCAAAAGACGAGCCAGATGAAAAGCCCAGCGAGGGCGACAAGCTGGAAGAGCCGGAACAAACTAACGATGCTCTTGACGATGCCGAGACGTCCAAAGAAGCCGGCGCCCCCAGTGGCGCACAGGCCGGGCGAAGCTTTGATGACACGAAACCGGGTCAAGCTGAGACCGCTGATGCCGAGACAGATGCCAAGGGCAAGAAAGAATCCGAAAAGCCTGATTATGGTCAGCTGAATTCCGACCAGCAAAAGGCCGTTGAAACCGGCGAGTATTTCTTGCCCATCCAAACAGCCGAGGGCCGCCGGGTGCGGCGCGAGATCCTGGCGGCGGCTTTCTTCGTCCTGATACTGATAGTAGCTTGGGTGGACATCATGCTTGATGCTGGCCTAATCAAGATTGATGGTGTCCGCGCGTTGACGAATTTCTTCAACTAATCACGTAAAAACTACTCCAGTATTGACGCTAGCTTTTTGGTAAAATAGTCGGGTGCAAGATTTATTAGTGGGGCTGAACCCGGAACAACGCCGGGCTGTCGAGACGACCGAAGGGCCGCTATTGATTCAGGCTGGTGCCGGTAGTGGCAAGACCAAGACGCTGACACATCGTATCGCTCACCTGATCGACAGCGGTAAGGCTACTCCTTACAACATCTTGGCTGTGACATTTACCAACAAGGCAGCCAAAGAAATGCGCGCCCGGGTGGCTGAGCTGCTCGGCGAAAATGCCGACAACCGCGGCTTCATGCCATTCATGGGGACATTCCACGGCATCTGCGTGCGCATGCTCCGCCAGGACGGCGAGCATATAGGCATACCAAAGTCGTTCGTCATCTTCGATGAGTCGGATCGCCAGGCCGCCGTCAAGCAGGCCAGTAAGCAGCTGATGTTGGACGAAAAAAGTTTCCCGGCCAAGGCCTTATCCGGCATGATAAGCAGTGCCAAGAATGAAATGATGACACCCCAGGAATACGCTGGTACGGCCAACTCGCCGACTCAAAAAGCGGCGGCTCAAATCTTTCCGCTGTACGAACGCGCGCTCAAGGATGCGGGGGCACTCGATTTCGACGACCTTATCAGCCGCACCGTGGCTCTTCTAAAATCATCGGATGAGGTGCGGACGAAGTGGCAGCGCCAATTCCGCTACATCATGATTGACGAGTACCAGGACACCAACGAAGCGCAATATCGCCTGGTCAAGCTGCTGGTCAACGACAGCCGCAACATCGCCGTCGTCGGTGACGATTGGCAGTCAATTTATTCGTGGCGCGGCGCCGATTTCCGCAATATCTTGAATTTCGAGCGCGACTACAAAGACTGTACGGTCATCAAGCTAGAGCAAAATTATCGTAGCACCAAGCATATCCTGGATGCCGCACACGCGGTCATCACCAAGAACCAACAACGGAGTGACAAGCAATTGTGGACTGCTGCTGGCGATGGACTGCCGGTCCAGCTACTGCAAGTGGCCAGCGAGCGCGTAGAAGGCGATGCCCTGATGCGGCGCATAAAGAACGGTGTCGACACCGGTCGGCGCCACTTCCGCGATTATGCGGTGTTGTACCGGACCAACGCGCAGAGTCGCAGCATCGAGGAGGCATTCGTCCATTATGGCATTCCCTATCGTGTGGTCGGCGGCGTGCGGTTTTATGATCGCAAGGAAATCAAGGACCTGGTCGCCTACTTGCGTCTGATTTTCCAACCCGAGGACAGGGTGAGTTTCGAACGCATCGTCAATGTGCCGGCCCGTGGCGTCGGCGCGAAGAGTCTGCTCAATTTCAACACCTGGCGGGTGTCGGAAAACTTGCAGCTGCAAACTGCCCTGACACAGGCGAATGATTGTCCAGGCCTGACGCCCAAGGCCAGGCAGGCGTTGTTGGAGCTGGGTGACATGCTGCAGGCGCTCCGGGAAGTGATGTACGACACCAGCGTGTCTGGGCTAATCGATTCCTTGCTGCGGCGCATCGATTACCTACGCTTTTTGGACGATGGCACGCCGCAGGGCGAGGCGCGCCAGGAAAACGTCAAGGAACTGTTGAGTGTCGCGCAGGAGTATCAAGACATGGGGCTCGAAGGATTCCTAGAGGAAGTCGCTCTGGTCAGTGACCTGGACGGGACGGATTTCAACGGCGATGCCGTGACGCTAATGACCCTACATGCCGCTAAAGGTCTGGAGTTCCCACTCGTGTTCATGGTCGGGCTGGAGGAGACTATTTTTCCACACAGTCGAGCGCTGTATGACCAGTCCGAGATGGAGGAGGAGCGTCGTTTATGCTACGTCGGCATGACCCGGGCCCGCGAAGAGCTGTACCTGACGTGTGCGACCGCCCGCATGTTGTACGGCGGCGTCCAGCACAATCCTCCCTCCAGATTCCTTAGCGAGATAAACGCCGATTTCGTGCAGACCAATCCGTTCGGCGAGGTCGGCCGCGGTTTGGATTACGGATTTGGTAAAGCCCAGACCTTGTTTGGCGGCGAAACCTCAGGTGCCAGTGCGCCTACGAGTAACGAGCCGCGCTAC
>CAZTXZ010000037.1:0-6903 GCA_964617895.1 uncultured Candidatus Saccharibacteria bacterium | reverse complement strand
CCTCGTTACGAAAACGTTTGTCGGTTAATATGCGCGTGATATCCAGCATGGTCGCGTTGGGGTAATCCAGCAGCGCCAGCAGACTGTAACGCAAGATGTACTCCAGCCGCGGCCCCCAGCTGTCGAACATACGCTTCAACACCCCGATAAGCTCGCTGCATGTGTGTGTCCGCAGCTTGGGATCATTGACCTCCATGGGGTTGAAGGCAATCGGGAAATCCGTATCGGCTGGGTTGAAATAAATTACGTCATTGGCACGTGATGGCGGGATGCGACGCAGCGTACTGACAGCATAATCGCCGTGCGGATCAATCACCGCGAAACCGTACGGGCTGTAAATATCAGAGATAGTCAACAGTTCAAGCAAACCCGACTTACCGACGCCCGTCTGTCCGATGATGTACAGATGCCGGCCGCGATCCGTCCGGGGCAAACCGAAGACCGTGTTGTGACCCCGGAAATTAGTGTTTGCGACAGGGCTGATATCGGGTCGAGGAATATCGCTGACTATCGGCAGATTGGCCGGCGGCTCGGCCGTCTGGCTGGTTGCCCACAATATGTACGGCGTCTCGACATTGGTGTGCGGCAAGTGATACAGCGTGGCAATTTCTTCGATGTTCAGCGTGTAACCGGTCCGGTCAAAATCACGGGTCCGGTACAATCGGCCCACGTAGGGGTCGTCCGAGATTTTCTTGGCATCAAAACCGTTCAGGTAGGTCGTATTGAACTGCTTGTAGCTGGCAACTATCGATTGCATCTGCAGTTTGGCCTGGGGCGGCGGCACGTTGCCGCGATAGACAATCTTGATTGCCGCCTCGAAGGCCAGTTTATGGCTCTTTTCCTCGGCGCTGTTAGCCCTAGACTGGTCATATTCGGTCAGCTTGGCGGCCGCTCCACCCGGACCGTAATCAGGCGGCCGCCACAGAGCTTCGATCATGCTTAGCGGACTGGACGAACCACCCCCGCCGCGCAGCTTGGCGACATAGCGCTCGCTCTTGCGGTGCCAGTTCGAGGCCGCCGGCCGTATCAGCAGTTGTATCCAGGCTTCTTCGTCGGCCTTGAATTTGGCCAAAGTCGCAGTAATGGCAGCCAATGGATCCACCTCGAAACTCTGGAAAGTCTTGATGGGCAAGGCTTCGTGTCCGGTCATCCGGATCTCGGTGGCCAGCATGGTCGTGAATGGTTCCTGGGCCGCGGTGTAATCCATCACTTCGCTGATTTGGACCGTCGGATATTGGGCATAAATCTGCTCCTCGACGAAACTCTTCAGATAGGTCGGCACCCACACATAAAAACCGATGCGCTGCTTGATGACGGCGATTTCGAAACTCAGGCACTCGCGAAATGCCGGTTGCCACGCCTTTGGCGATGGTATGGTCAGCAGGCCATGGAGGCTAGCAAACATCTGTTCGGCGGCCAGTTCCTTTTTTTCGTTGGTCCGGGGCACCTGCAATAACAGCACCACTCCGTCATCGTCGGTATCTTGCGGTTTTGGAACGGGTACTCTTGTGTCTGCCATAGCAAATAGAGCCGCCAAAGCGGTCATGACTATTGTCGCACCTTTGTCGAGACATATACATAGCTGGATATCGTAGGGTCCTTGCTAGATATACGTTTTCATCGTATTATAACCTTGTTTTGTTGAGGCGAATGTCTCCAAGGCACTTTTACAAGTTGTTCTCGTATTAGACATGGTTAATGCCGTGTTTGGCTGCCAGTGCATGATGCCCCTTGTATCGTACATTCGCAGCCAAACACTGGCACACAGCAAAAGGAACCCCGAGGGGTTCAAGACCGGCAGTACGGATACGAGCGACCGCTCGCATCCCCAGACCTTCCGAAAGGAACCATCATGTCCATACTCACCATCACCCGCCGCCTGCGCAAGCCCGCACTCATCGCTGCTGCCGCTTACACGGCAGCCGGAGTCGCCATGGCGGCTCCAAAGTTGAGGCAGGATTACCGAGCGCACCACCGCGCACGGCAGCAACGGGGACGCCAACCAGTGCTCAACATGAGCCTGTTCGATCGAATCAACGCCGCCAACCGCGGCAACGTCCGGGCGCTCACCAGCCTCTCCCCCGCGGAGCTGACCTGCGCCACACCCCACCTGAGCGGCCGCGTCATTCAGCGCCTATCCGCCATGGGGGCACTCGGCAGCGTCGTCGGAGACAGGGGCAAGTCGTCATGACAGGCCAACCGATCTACCGAGACGAGCCGTCCGAGCCAACGACAATCGCCGTCAGCGATGTGGATGAGCCTTTCCGCTCGTTGCTACTCGACCTCGGTTATGCCGAGGAGTTTGACTGATGAGCCGACCGGTCCACCAGACACTACTAGCGCAAGGAGGTTGCAACTTGGTGCAACGAGAACAACTCACAGGGTGGAGAGACAGGTAAGGCAACGGGAGTTGTGGACAGCTTGAGTGCATTATTGCTCTCGCTTCCATCAACAACAAATCCCCCGCCTTAAACCCCTCTCTCCACCCTGCAGTTCTCCAAGTTCACGATTTCATTCGCGAGTTTGGAGAACTGACCGCCAGTGCCAGAGAGATAATTCGTTGGCCAATAAAAAGAGCCGCCTAGTACAGGGCGGCTTCTTTTGGAAGGTGGCTGCCTTCGAGGATGGCCTCGGCCTCGGCGCCCTCGATGGTCTCTTTGTCGAGCAGCACGCCCTTGAGTTTCTTGAGATGGGTCATGTTGGCGTTGATGACTGCCCGCGCCCGGTTGGCCGCCTCGGTTATCAGTGCTTCGACTTCCTCGTCGATCAACTTGGCTGTCTCGTCCGAATATTCGCGTTCGTGCACCATGCGATCGAGCATCATGCCCTCATCAACCTTGAATACCTGGTCGCGTAACTTCTTACCCATGCCCTGGTGCGTGATCATGTCGCGGGCAATCTCGGCGGCCTTCTGCAAGTCACTACCGCCACCGGTGGTGATGTGATCCTTGCCGTAGACGATCTCTTCGGCGATACGCCCACCCATGGCACGTGCCAGGACATCCTTGAACTCGACCAAACTGGTATATATCCGGTCTTCGGGGGGCAAGAACCATGTCACGCCACCGGTACCGCCGCGCGGAATGATCGTGACTTTGTGTACAGGATCGCTATCCGGCAAGACGTGGCCGACCAGGGCGTGGCCGGCTTCATGAAAGGCCGTCAGTTCCTTTTCCTTCTCGCTCATAACCTTGCTCTTGCGCTCGGGACCAATGGCCACGCGCTCGAATGCTTCGGTGACATCCTTGGATGTTATTTGCGAGTGGTTGTTGCGGGCAGCTATGATAGCCGATTCGTTGGCTATGTTGGCCAAGTCAGCACCGCTACTACCGGCGCTTTTTGCGGCCAAGGCATCGAGGTCGACGTCTTTGGCAAGCGGCTTCTTCTCGAAGTGTACTCGCAGGATCGCCTCGCGGTCCTTGCGATCAGGCAGGTCGATGCTTACCCGACGGTCAAAGCGGCCGGGTCGGAGCAATGCCGGGTCGAGCACGTCGGCACGGTTGGTCGCCGCCAGGACGATGACGTTTTGTCCCTGTTCGAAACCATCCATTTCGACCAGGATTTGGTTGAGTGTCTGTTCGCGCTCGTCGTGGCCTCCGCCCATGCCGCTGCCACGGCGTCGACCGACGGCATCAATCTCATCGATGAAGATGATGCACGGGGCGTTCTTCTTCGCCTTGGCGAACAGGTCGCGCACGCGGCTGGCACCGACGCCGACGAACATTTCGACGAATTCGGAACCCGAAATGCTAAAGAACGGTACGTTTGCCTCACCAGCAACGGCGCGGCTGAGCATGGTCTTACCGGTACCGGGAGGGCCGACCAGCAGCACGCCCTTCGGGATCTTGGCACCTAGGCTGGCAAACTTCTTGGGGTACTTGAGAAATTCCACGACCTCTTGCAGGTCCTGCTTGGCCTCGGCCTGCCCGGCGACATTACTGAACATGACCTTGTCTTTTTCGTTGCCATACAAGCGGGCGCGGCTCTTACCAAAGCTCAAGGCTTGGTTGCCCTGCCCCTGGGCACTGCGCAGCATGAAGACCAAAAATCCACCAATCAGCAACACCGGTACCACTGAGGACAAGATGGTGACCCAGGCCGATTCGCCGGATGACTGCGCTTCGTAGGCCACCTGCACCTTGCTGTAATCAAAGCCAATTTCTTTCAGGCTGGAGTTCGGGTCGGTGAAGGCGCGCAAAGATGGCTGCTCTTCACCCTTCTTGGTGATATCGAGTTCGTTGTTCTTGACGAGAATTTTCTTGTATTCGCCATCGTTGGCGGATTTGACCGCTTCGGTCAGGGGGATGGTCTTAAGTGTCGAAGGCTGACTGGTGGCCGCAAAGATGACTAGTCCGACCAAAATCAGCATAGCCACGAAACTGATGTTCTTCATGGTCCGCCGGTCGTTCGGCCGCTTCCCTCTTGGTGACATATTTCCCTTGTTCATTGCCATGTCGTTAAGTATAACGCGTCGGCCAAATGTTGGCTAGCGCTCATTCATGCGGAGTGCCAGTTTATTGCCGGAAATCCACAACTGGCTACCGCGATTCACATCAATCCGGCTGCCATGGCGCCCAGTCTTGGCCCCCACCACCAGCCGCTCGATGGTGGCGCGATCGAACTGGGTCAGGCCGCGGTGTCGTAGCCAGCTGGCCATGACTTCGCGGGCAACGTTGTGTGGCAAATGGATGAACATCTGTCGGTCCAACACGTCCCGCCCCGGCTGCATGTGCAAGTAATTGACCAGGTGCGTCTCGAGTTCCCGGTTGATATTATCGGCCTCACCCAAAAGCTTCGTCAGGCGTTGCCGCTGCGCGATGGTCAGCTTAGGCACTAGGCGATGACGGATGTGATTGCGCAGGTAAGCGGTGTCGGCATTGGTGCTGTCCTCGCGCCACTCCAGCCCATGCGCCAACGCGTAAGCGCGGAGTTGCCGCTTGGTCATGTGCAGCAGCGGCCGACGGAGTTTTTCGTGGTCTTTCAGTGAGGTCAAGCCGCGCCGGTTCGTGCCGCGCACCAGGTTGATGATGGCCGTCTCGATCTGGTCGTCCTGATGATGCGCCATCAGGATGGCTCGTGCCTTGCTACTACGTTTCACGCGCTGCAGAAATTCGTAGCGGGCCTGGCGGGCGGTCGCTTCGTTGGCATCTGGGCCGAGCTTGCCCTCGCCGAACACGAACGGCAAGCCATGGCTGGCGGCAACCTGCTGGACTAGCCTACGATCCGCCGCGGAGTCATCACGAATGCCGTGGTCGAAGTGCGCCACGACCAGCTTGACCCCGTCCATCTGACGTAATACATCGAGTAGCACCATCGAATCCACCCCGCCACTCACGGCGGCCACATAGATGCCCGGCTCGAGTTCAATCTTCATATCATCATTATGCCACTAGCGGTTACGATTCGCACCCAAAGTCCGGCGCTGTATACTGCGAGATATGAACTTACTCTGTGCCACCAGCAACGCCATCAAATTCGGGCTTGGCCAACAGATGTGTCGGCGTCATGGCATCGAGCTGGAACAAATCGTCGTCGAGGTAGACGAAATCCAGGGCGAAGATGCCGAGAAAATCCTTCGTCACAAAGCTCGCGCCGTTTTTGAACGATTACGCCAACCGGTCATCGTTACCGACGATTCATGGCGCATACCCGCGCTGAACGGCTTCCCGGGCCCCTACATGAAATCCATGAATCAATGGTTCACGCCGTACGATTATTTGCGTTTGATGCACGGCGTCCAGGACCGCTCGATCATCCTTGAGCAACGCATCGCGTACATCGACGAAGCCGAAATCGTTACTTTCGAACATGACGTTCCGGGTCAGCTTGGCCAGAAGGCTAGCGGCAATTCGGACATCCCCATCACCAAACTCGTGCAACTAGATATCGACGATGGCTTAAGCATGGCCGAGGTATACGAACGAGGGCTGGAGCACCAAACGGCGCGTATCGACGAGCTTAGCGTAGCCTGGCTGGAGTTCGCCAAATGGTACAAAGCCCGCTGATTGATAAAGGATAATCAAGTGCATCTAGGCTGCTATACTGAAGCTTAAGCAATAACACCAAAACATGACGGATATAATTTTATTTTTGGCGGGCATACTCGTAGGCGGCATCAATGCCATCGCCGGTGGCGGCATGCTAATCGGGTTCCCGATCTTGCTCGCGACCGGCATACCACCACTTATGGCCAGCGCCACTACCGGCGTTATAGTGCTGCCCGGAAACATCGCGGCCGCGGTCGGCTATCGCTATTATTTGCGCAAAGTTCCGCGCAGCTATCTGCTGCTCATCATCCCGGTCATCATCGGTGCGGCAACTGGCACTATCCTGCTGCGTCACACCTCGCACGAAACCTTCGCCAAATATATCCCTATTCTCATCTTGCTCGCCGTCATCATCTTCGCCTTTCAGCCCTTCTTGAATAAGTACGTCCACGGGAACGTGCACGGACCCCTCAAAGTCCGCCGTCGAATCTGGCCGATAATCCTAACCGGTATTGCCATATTCCCATTGGCTGTGTATGGCGGCTATTTTGGCGCTGGCTTCGGATTCATCATGCTGTCGTTCTTCGGTTTTACCGGATTGCGCGATCATCTTCATCGCATGAACGCGCTGAAAACCGTCATGACTACCTGTGTCGCCGCCACCGCGCTCGTCGTCTTGGTGGGCTCGGGATTAATCGATTGGCAGCACGGCATTGTAATGGCGGCCGGCAATCTCATCGGCGGCTACTATGGCGCGACGGCCACCCAAAAGGTCAGCCTGCCAGCAATTCGCATCGCGATCCTCATCATTGGCTGTGTCACCACCATCTACCTAGGCCTGCGCAGCTACTAATCCGCCAGTGCCTCGGCCTAGCCAACAGGGGCGGCTTTATCCTGGCGCAGGCGACAGCCAAGG
>CAZTXZ010000036.1:0-7143 GCA_964617895.1 uncultured Candidatus Saccharibacteria bacterium | reverse complement strand
AACTCGTCATCCAGCAACAACGGAGCTGGGTCGACATCGCTTTCTATCGCTATGCCGTCCGGAGTAGTTCAAAACGACGTCATGATTGCCGCGTTGACAGTCAAGGGGGGCAGCGCAACTACCATTACTAGTGTCCCGAGCGGCTGGACACTCTTGGATCAAAAGCGCAACACTGGGGGCACGACAACCGATATAGCTCATGTAATATATTGGAAGCAAGCCGGGTCGGGTGAGGCTGGGCCGTACAGTTGGAGTTTCACCTCCAACAAAGCATCCGGGGTTATCATGGCGTTTAGCGGAGCGGCAACCTCGTCACCGATAGACGTCTCTCTCGGCCAGACCAACGCATCTGGTACGACGGTGACGGCTCCAAGTATTACGGCCGCTGCCACCAACGAGATGATCGTTGGTCTCTTCAGTACCTCGGTCGGCACCACCTTTAGCGCTAGCTCGTTAAGCTCTGGTATCGTTGTGCAAGATACATCATCTGGTGGTGGAGGAGGCGGAACCAAGGTCGCGACTGCTGGCGCCTACGGTGTGCAGGCAGCCTCCGGCGCGACCGGAACCAAGACCGCGACCGCGGGTACGGCCGCGGTAAACGCCGGTACGCTGGTGGCGATCAAGCCCAACACCACCACATCAATAACGCTAAATAAGCCGACCGGCACAGTACAGAACGACTTCATGGTCGTGGCCATAACTGTCACGGGCAACCCTACATTTAATACCCCGCCAACAGGATGGACGGGCATTGGGACCGTGACGACCACGGGCACTCAGATTACGCAGAATATATACACCAAACTGGCAGGTGGAAGTGAGCCCTCAAACTATAGCTGGAGCTGGGATAGCAGTCAATTTGCCGTAGGGTCGATAATCAGCTATTCGGGTGTGGATCCCTCGTCAACGATTGACGATAGTACTGGCCAGGCCAATGCTTCGAGTAAGACCATTACCAGTGTCAGCTTGAATACGACGCGCCTGAAAGATAAGCTAGTCGGTTTCTTTAGCATTGCAAACGGGAGCGTGATAACGCCCAACGGTTTGACCTCCCAAAATTCGGTAGCAACAACCGGTAGCCCGGCAGTATCGATGAATACTGCAGACGCGACTCTGTACGACGACGGCGCTACTGGGGCTTATACGGCTACGGCGGGGACCGCGGGAGTCAATATCGGTCAAAGCGTGGCACTCAAGCCACTGCAGTCTACGTTGACTCAGTCCTCTAGCCGCTGGTTTGACCAATCAGCTCAACAAGCGGGTATCAACTGGCGCAGCGTAGTAGCAGCCTCAGATAACGACTGGAGTGGCGTTGCCTACGGTAATGGTCGGTTTGTCGCTGTCGCTACAGCAGGTACTAATAGAATCATGACAAGTACGGACGGCATCACATGGACCGGTATTGCTGCTCCCGCTGATTCAAATCAGTGGATCTCGGTTACATACGGCGGGGGGCTCTTCGTCGCTGTTGCCAGTTCCGGCGCCGGTAATCGCGTGATGACCAGCCCGGATGGCCTCACCTGGCAAGGATATGCAGCGTCGGCGAACATTAGTTGGAGGTCAGTCACATACGGTAATGGTCGGTTTGTCGCTGTCGCAGCCGGAACCGGGGCGGGCGCCGATCTTGTTATGACATCGTCTGATGGTGCCAGCTGGGCTACACAAACAAGTATATCGGACAGCTTCTGGGGCTCTGTTACCTACGGCAATGGCCTCTTCGTCGCTGTCGCTTCGACGGGAGCCGGCAGTCGTGTGATGACCAGCACAGACGGTGCGACCTGGACGCCACGTACAGCTGCCGTAAATAACGCATGGAGTGGGGTTGAGTTCGGAAATGGAAGGTTCGTTGCCGTATCTACGGATGGCACCGGCGACAGGGTCATGACATCCACGGACGGCATCACATGGATATCGCGGACTTCGGCGGCAGATAACGCATGGACTAAAATCGCTTATGGCGGTGGATTGTTTGTGGCTTTATCTCTCGATGGTACGGGCACCCGTGTGATGACCTCACCCGACGGTACGACATGGACCTTGCGAACGAGCGCTGCAGACAATACCTGGCGATCA
This sequence comes from uncultured Candidatus Saccharibacteria bacterium, assembly GCA_964617895.1. Lineage (GTDB taxonomy): Bacteria > Patescibacteriota > Saccharimonadia > Saccharimonadales > UBA4665 > UBA6224. Next base: position 5,070 of record CAZTXZ010000036.1, on the reverse strand, counting down.
GCTGTTTTTGGTGGGGGCAAATTTGTGGCGGTTGCCGCGAGCGGCGTATCTAATAGGGTGATGATTTCCGATTCTAATCCTTGGCCGACCGCCGCGACATGGACTACTCGTGCTTCGTCTTTAAATGCGACGTGGGAATCCATAGTGTATGGTAATGGCCTATTTGTTGCAGTAGGGCAGTTCGGCGCTGTCATGACCAGTCCAGACGGTATCAATTGGACTACCCGTGACATAGGCAGCAGTACAAGTTTATTAGCTGTAGCCTACGGCAACGGTACCTTTGTTGCCACCACTACAACCAGTAATGTTCTGGTAAGTACAGATGGAATAACCTGGACATCGAAAAGCGCCTTCTCGGGCTCCTGGCAGACCATCGGTTATGGCAATGGTCTCTTTGTTGCAATATCAGGGACCGGAGGGGGCGTTAACGATGTCATGACCAGCCCGGACGGCACTAACTGGACACTGACAAGTAGTTCAATTTCAGCTAACTGGATCTCGGTCACCTACGCCAACGGTCTGTTCGTAGTTGTTTCTACTGGTAGCAATGCCATGTATAGCACCAATGGAACTAGCTGGACTTCGAGTACGGCAGCCTCGAGTAACTCGTGGCAATCTGTTACCTACGGCAATGGCTTGTTCGTGGCGGTTGCTAGCTCCGGCACCGGTAACCGCGTCATGACCAGCCCGGACGGTATCAACTGGACCTCACGTACCTCAGCAGCGGATAACACGTGGAATTCGGTCGCTTATGGTACCGGCCTGTTCGTGGCGGTCGCCAGCACCGGCACCGGCAACCGCGTCATGACCAGCCCGGACGGCATGACCTGGACCTCACGCGCGTCGGCCACCGAGACAACCTGGAATGCGGTCACACATTACAACGGTCTGTTCGTGGCGGTGTCTACCACCGGCTCCGGCAACCGGGTCATGACGGCGCCGGCAATAGAGGCATCGGTCGACACCGGCAATGCGCTCGCAGCGCAAGATACGGCCCTGGTAGCGGAATCAAGTGACAATGTGCGCCTGCGAATGGACGTAGGCGTTGCGACCGCTCAACTAGATCCGGGCGACAACAGACTAGCATTGCAGTATGGATCGACGACTGCGACATGCAACGGTAGTGAGACGTACTACAACGTTGGCGAGGGGCCGTGGACCTCGCGCACGAGCGCAAGCGATAACAGTTGGGTATCCGTAACCTACGGCAATGGTCTGTTCGTAGCCGTTGGCTTCGACGGTAGCGGTAATGGTCGCGTCATGACCAGCCCCGACGGTATCGGCTGGACGTTACGCACAAGTGGTGTCGTCAACAACTTATGGAGATCCGTAACCTACGGCAATGGCCTTTTCGTGGCGGTGTCTACCACCGGCACCGGTAACCGCGTCATGACCAGCCCGGACGGCATCACCTGGACCTCACGCACCAGCGCCGCCGATAACGTTTGGAGATCCGTAACCTACGGCAATGGCTTGTTCGTGGCGGTTGCTAGCTCAGGCACCGGTAACCGCGTCATGACCAGCCCGGACGGCATCACCTGGACCTCACGCACCAGCGCCGCCGATAAATCCTGGACCTCCGTAACCTACGGCAACGGCCTGTTTGTTGCCGTGGCCAATGACTCTACCGGCAACCGGGTCATGACCAGCACCGAGGGCACTTCATGGAGAAGTGGTAATAGCGGGGCTGATAAGAACTGGAATAGTGTTACCTACGGCAACGGCCTGTTCGTGGCGGTCGCCCTCACCGCCACAGGTAACACCGTCATGACTAGCCCGGACGGGACGAAGTGGATGGCGCGTACCCCTGCGTCCAATAATCAGTGGGAATCAGTGACCTACAGTAATGGTGTATTTGTCGCGGTTGCCGATAGCGGCACTGGCAATCGCGTTATGACAATGTCTCCTCTTGTGGACTGGGCGAACGTGGATAGGGGTAATCACGGAACTATCACGACTAGTACGGGAGACCCAAACATCCTCAATCAGACCTACAACACCAACAACAATATGAATGTCGTGAGCTCCGTTCAGACCGGGCAGTCGGCTCGCTGGGTCTTTGACCTAAGCCTCGCCAAGGCACCTTACGAAGCCAGCTATTGCTTCCGCCTGGTGACCAGCAACGGCGCTACGCTCAACACATACAGCGCATATCCAAAAGTGACGCGCTGTACGGTGCCGACGATGGACCGCTGGATGCGACACGGCACGGCATTTTGCGATGGTGGCAAGCGCCATCCGTGGAGTATGGCTAGTCTTTAACGCTGCTTAGGTGAGCATACGGGTAGTTTTTTGCCACTGTTGGCCAAATTCTGACAGTATCGTTCTTGGTACACGCCCAGGGCATTGATCAGGCTACCCAACTCGGCATCGTCATTCCAGAATCGCTGTCTCTCGGAGTACATCTGTGTCTGGAAATTGGCCAGGGCGGGTAGGTAGGACAGCCCCTTGTTAGAATCCATCGATTGCTTTAGCTGCTCTGCATAGCTCTTGAGTTGGGTAGGGTAGTCAACCCTGTCCAGGACCGATGGTAGCTGGTCTATTACATCTCTTGTAACCTTTAGGTGTGAATTCCTGATATTACCAGACACAATCGGCAAAGTTTGGTAGCGCTTGAGATGCGAATCGGCAACTAGCAAAGGCAGGGCGGCCTGAGTGATGCGAATAGTATCGGCCGTGAGGGCGAACAGCTCGTCGCACATCTGGTCGCTTTTTGTCAGGTACTGTGACAGGGGAGTAGAGTCCGTTGATGCCTGAGTTACCTGAGTGCTATAGCGGTGAATCTCAGAACAATCCTCCCGAAGGCGGCTCATGTAATCCAGATAATCTTCGGTATTAGATTTACTGTTGAAAGTGTCGGTTTTACCAAATGAATCACGTAGTTTTAGGGTTGTTTCGTGCAAATCCGAGTTAACAATGGCTGCGCCGACGGCAGGTTCTGCGTACAATGCACGCTGTGCTATCACGTGTCGCCAAATTAAGACAGCCAGGACTAATATGGCCACAATACCGCTAGCAAATACCCACATTGGTATGCGTCGCAAAATACCCATCGCTTTCGACCACATGATATGTATGATTGTACACGAGTGAGCGGGCTCTAGCATACTTGGGAGGGGATGCCACTTACTGTCCTACCCATGTAGTCCAAACAAATCTATAACCATATGCGCTAGGTCATATATCGCTAGTACGATACGGCTAGTTTACGGATGAGGCCGGAAGTGATAGGCTTATGATTAAAGAGGCTAGACAAAAATGTCGCATATCGTTGCAGTACTGAATCAGAAGGGCGGGGTAGGCAAGACGACCACTGCTATCAATGTGGCTGCTTATCTGGCGAAGCATGGCCAACGAGTGTTGGTGGTAGATCTTGACCCCCAGGGTAATGCGACAAGCGGATTGGGTCTGTCGCAAAATACCGAAGAGTATGGCACGTACCATGTCATGATAGAGCAGGCCAAGGCAATCGATGTCGTAAAGCCTGTATCAGATAAGTTACATGTCTTGCCGACTGATGGGCGTCTGGCGGCGCTAGAAGTCGAGCTAGTGGATAGGCCCGAGCGTGAGACGGTGCTGCGGCGGATGCTCGATGGGCTTGACTATGACTACGTATTCATCGATTGTCCGCCGGCGCTCAGCCTGTTGACGGTCAACGCCCTAGCGGCAGCCGATAGTTTGCTAATACCCGTACAGGCGGAATATTACGCCCTCGAGGGACTGGGGCAACTATTGAACGTCGTACAGATGGTGCGAGGCGGCCTGAATCCTAATTTGGAGCTACTAGGGGTGGTGATGACCATGTACGATAGCCGAACAGCCTTGTCGGAGCAGGTCAAGCAAGAGGTCACCCAGCATTTTGGAGACAAAGTATTCGACGTGGTAGTACCGCGGAATGTCCGGTTGGCTGAAGCGCCAAGCTTCGGCAAGCATATCTTCGAGCATGACAAGTGGAGCAAGGGCGCTAAGGCGTACAAGACACTTGCCAAAGATGTCCATAAGCGTGCGAAAGGTGGCAAGCTGTGAGTGCCAAGCACACCGGACTGGGACGCGGGTTCGACTCGTTGATACCGCAAAACTTCGATAATACGCTACTGGTCGACGAAAAAGACCGCATCAAGCGGGTGGCGGTGACGGCCATCCACCCGGATGATAAGCAACCACGACAGCACTTCGATGAGCAGGCCCTGAGCGAGCTGGCGGTGTCACTAAAGCGACATGGTGTATTGCAACCCCTGGTGGTGACGCCTCACGGCAAGGACAAGTTCCAGATAGTGGCTGGCGAACGCCGTTGGCGGGCCGCCCAAATTGCCAAACTGGGGGATGTGCCTGTCATCGTACGCACGCTGGAGGAGCTGGAACGACTTGAAATCGCGCTGGTCGAAAACGTGCAGCGCGTAGATTTGTCGCCCCTAGAACAGGCAGTATCGATAGAGCGGTTGCACCAACAATTCAACATGACCTACGACCAAATCGGCCAGCGCCTAGGCAAGAGTGTATCGGCGCTTAGTAACACCGTGCGGTTGCTGCAATTACCCCCGGCAGCCCGGGAGGCGTTGGTCCAAAAACGCATCAGCGAGGGGCACGCGCGGTCAATCTTGGCACTCAAGAATAACCCGGGACTACAAGCGCAGCTTCTGAGAAGTATTGAACAGCACGGCTGGTCGGTCCGCGAGGCGGAGCGTTTCGTCCTCAGCGTAAAATCGGGCGAAAAAGACAAGCGGGCAGTGCAGGCCCGGGTCAGTACCGAGACGCCACAGACGAGAGCTCTGAGCAAGCGTTTGCAGGCGCCGGTTCATATCCGGCGGACAGCCAAAGGTGGCAAGCTGGAGATCGGTTTTGCCAGTGATGAAGAACTGGCTCAGCTGATTGAGCGGATCGGCTAGATTATTAGAAGCGTTCGGCGTCGCTGAGTGGCAAGATGCGCACTAGTAGCTTGCCGATGACCTGATCGGCATTTATCGGTCCGAAGGTTCGAGAATCTAGTGAGTCGGGGCGATTATCGCCACAGACGAATAATTCATCCGTGCCGAGGGTGACATCAAGATTGCCGTTGCTGGTCGGGATGGC
>CAZTXZ010000035.1:0-7148 GCA_964617895.1 uncultured Candidatus Saccharibacteria bacterium | reverse complement strand
ATTTTTGGCGGTACCGCCAGCTTTGACGTGTGACATGCTACTTCCTTATTAACACTAGTAATTCACGAGCGACAACCTGATCTTCCCGATAGTATAAGAGATCCTGGCTCAACGTACGCTCAAAACTTACCCGATTATAGCCAATTTCCTCGAGAGAGTCAATAAGTCCAAGGTGTTTGAACTGCTTGGGCCTGACTTGCCAGGCTGGCACTGCTACGCACAAACGCGTGCCTGGTTTTAGCTGGCCGTGAATGTTCCGCAGGAATTTCTTGATGATGAGGTTGCATTCGCTCATTGTCTGGTTGAGGATGTCGCTGGCTGGCTGGGAAGTGAAGGGACGGCCGAGGTAGCTCTCGCAGGCAACTATGTCGACGTCCGGCTGCTTCCATTGGTGGCTGGTGGCGTCGCCGCGTTCCAGCTTGGCGTCGTCCCCAACCTGATAGATGTCATTGAGCCACTTCAGGTTGGCGTCGGTATAGTCGACCATGCGCTGTTCGATATCGGTGCCGTAAACGTCGTAGCCCATCAGCAGCGCTTCTTGCAGAACGACGCCGGTGCCACAAAACGGATCAAGAACGGTCTGATTGAAATATTTGCGCGGCACTGGTTGGCCAGCTGGAATCTCGCAGATGTCCTGCAACTTATCCTGGGGCAGAGGACCGACCGCCAGATTGATGATGATCTGGGCTAGTTTGGGCGGCAGCATGCCGACGCGGGTATCGCGTTTGGGTCGTTCGCGATCACGGACGGTGTAACTATCGATATCTTGCACCTTGACGGTCTGGGCGACGACCACTTTGTCACCATCTCGAAGAAATACCAATTCCCAACCGGTGGGGGTGGTTAGTTTGTTGTGCAATACCTGGGCGGTGTTGAGCTCTGGCGCCTTGTTGGGCACGAGGCGTACATTGCGCCCGGTCTTTTTGATGGCCTTCTTGACGCTGAGTCCGGTGGCTTCGAGTTGTTTCAGTGGTACGTCCAACCCGATTATGCTCAAGCCTAGGGTCATCTTGCCCTCCGGCATGCGCTCGGAGTGCCCGGGAGCTACCTGAATCAAGAATTTCTCGATCTGTTTCCAGTTGGTCGTATCCAGGGTCGTCAGTATCTTGCAAAACTTGGTGCTGCCGCCGAGCCGGTCGAAAGCCAGCAGACAAGGGTCGACGTGGACCATGGCCGCCTGCGTACCAAGCCATTCGACCTTGTCGCTGCCGTATAGGCTTTCGACCTCGGCCATGCCTAGTGCGGGCTGGCGTCCGAGTAATACTAAACTATCCATTTGCACTTAAGTATACACTGCTGGAACCCCGGCGGGCATGCGCGGCACGACGTTTATGCGTATAATGGCTGGTAATGAGCGAAAACAGCTTCGTCAAACGCAACTGGAAGCTTCTGGTCAATATCGTCACCATCCTGGCCCTGGCGGTGCTTGTCTATGCCATACGCGACCAGCTTGTTGATACGTTGGGCAATCTGCATAAAGTGAATGGCTGGGTGTTGCTACTGCTGATCCCACTGGAAGCCATCGGCTATCATGCGCAGGCCAAGATGTATCAGTCGATGTTCAAATCGGTCGGCACGGATGTCAGTTATAAAGCTCTGATGAAAGTGTCGCTGGAGCTTAATTTCGTGAATCATGTTTTCCCGAGCGGCGGCGTGTCGGGCATATCGTATTTTGGTTTGCGCATGAGGGCACTAGGTGCGCGGGCTAGCCAAGCAACATTGGTGCAGACCATGAAGTTGATCCTGATGTTCCTATCGTTCGAAATCCTGCTGTTCATCGGCATGTTCATCATGTCGGTTCATGGCAATGCTGATGGCGTGGTTTTGTTCATCGGTACGGTACTGGCCACTTTGGTCCTGGTATCGACAGGGGTCTTCGTGTACATCATTGGCAGCAAGACGCGCATCAATGCCTTCTTTACTTGGGTAACTAGATTACTCAACCAGCTGATTCATTTGGTTCGTCCCGGCCACCCCGAGACCATCAACATCAAGCGGGCTCGCACCGCCTTCGATGATTTTCATGACAGCTATCTTATTCTCAGGACTAAGATCCATGAGTTACAGGCGCCGTTTTGGTGGTCCTTCGTCCTGAACCTGAGCGAGGTTCTGGTGATATATGTCGTCTATATCGCCTTTGGTGAATGGGTCGATTTGGGCGCCATCATCTTGGCCTATGCCATCGCTAATGTGGCCGGATTCGTCTCGGTGCTGCCCGGCGGCGTCGGCGTATACGAAGGCTTGATGACGGCGGTACTAGCGACCGCCGGGGTGCCGGCAGCGGTCAGCCTGCCGGTCACGGTCATGTACCGGGTACTCAACACGATAATCCAGCTCCCTCCGGGCTATTATCTGTATCACCGCGCGATTCATCGAGGTAACGTCGACAAAGAGGCGCTCGAACATGCCTCCGACTGAGTCCGCCCGCGAAGATATTGAGCTGTCGGTCAGCGACTTCGTAGCCCTGCACAACCAGGTGCTGGAGTACGCCATGCCCATGGTCGTCGTGGTTGGCGAAGTCAGCAATTTCCGAGTCAGCAAGAACCGCTGGGTCTATTTTGATCTGAAAGATGAATCTGCCAGTGTAAGATTCTTTGGCACGGTCTATCAGCTGAGCGGGCCGCTGGAGGACGGCATGATGATCAAAGTCCGCGGGGCGCCTCGGTTGCACCCGCAATTCGGATTCAGTATCACGGTACAAAGCATCCAGCCGGTCGGCGAGGGGACGATTCGTCGGGCATTCGATCTTCTGCAAGCCAAGCTCGCCCAGGAGGGGCTGTTTGACCCGGCGCGCAAACGCTCGCTGCCATATCCACCAGAGCGAATCGCACTTATCGCTTCGACGGAATCGGCGGCCTACGCCGACTTCATAAAGGTACTTGGCGAACGCTGGCGCGGCGTGGATATCATCGTCGCTGACGTACAGGTACAGGGCGAGAAAGCGCCGGGGCAAATCGTGCAGGCGATCGCTGACTGCAACGCTATGTCGAGGCCACCAGAGGTGATAGTTATTACGCGCGGCGGTGGCAGTAGTGATGATTTGTGGGCGTTCAGTACCGAGCAAGTCACGCGTGCGGTCGCGGCCAGCCGCGTTCCGACGCTGGTGGCTATAGGGCATGAAGTTGATATAAGTCTGGCGGAATTGGCGGCTGATCAAAGGGCTAGCACGCCCAGCAATGCCGCGGAACTATTGGTGCCGGATCGTCGGGATATGCTGAGCCAGCTCAAAAGCGTCAAGTCCACGCTGGCTAGAAGCGTCGTGCAATCATTACGGCTCGGCCGCATGAACACCACAAGCCGACAGGTCGAGCTGCGACGCGAGCTGCTGGCAGCCCTAGAGCGACAACATCATCTAATTTCATCGCGCAAACAGATGCTCGGTTTACTTAACCCGTCAGCGATCTTGCAGAGAGGCTACGCGATAATCCGAGATAGCGATGGGGTGGTGGTGCGGCACTCCTCCCGAGTGGCCAGGCATACGCCACTGGATATACAACTTGCCGACGGTCATGTATCGGTTGAGGTACAATAGGACGATATGAGTGACAAAAAATCATCATCTTTTCGGGAGCTGAGCGATGAGCTCGATGCAATACTGGCCCGACTGCAGGCCGAAGACATAGATGTCGATGAAGCCCTTAAGTTGTACGAGCAGGGGAGCAAACTGGTAGAGAGCCTTGAGAAACGTTTGGCTATCGCCGAAAACACCGTAACGAAACTGAAGGCTAAGGAGTCATAATTTTGGTGTGGGCAGTTGGACTGGCCAGTGCGATCCTGGTCTGTTTTGGCTTTGTGCTACTGGTCGGTGCGCCATATTTGCCAACACTGACGCCGCAGGTCAAGAGGGCTTTGGACATGCTTGATTTGCAACCGGGGCAGACGATGCTAGAGCTGGGTTGCGGTGATGGCAAGGTGTTGATTGCCGCCGCCGAACGCGGACTAAAGTGCGTCGGATATGAACTGAATCCCATCATGGCGGCTATCGCTTGGCTACGAACTCGTCGCTACGGCAAATCTGTGCGCATCGTCTGTCGGGATTTTTGGGGTGAGAAGTGGCCGAAAGCCGACGGTATTTTTGCCTTCGCCTTGCCACGACTGATGCGACGATTGGATGGCAAGATTGAGCGGGAGGTCGCCAAACCGGTGCGGCTAGTCAGTTTCGCATTTACCATCCCCGACAAGAAACCGACCCGGCAAGAAAAAGGGCTGTATCAGTATGATTATAGATAGCTTGCCAGGGGCGCGCGATTAGTCTACCATGAGCAGTATGAAACGACTCGACTCGCAAAAAGGCTCGGCCGCGTCCGGAGCCATCATCTTTATTACGACCAGTTTGCTATTACTCGCGCTTGTGTTTGGGGTCTGGGCGTACCAGGGACGACAGGACTACAAAAACAATGTCGATCAAAAGATCGCCGTCGCCGTGAACAAAGCGAAGCAAGACACAACAACTGAGAACCAAGCCGAGTTCGCCGAGATATCCAAGAGCCCATTGCGCACCTGGGTGGGGTCGGAGGCATATGGCGCCATCCATGTTAAGTATCCTAAGACATGGAGTGCTTATGTGATATCGAACGATAACCACGTACCGTACATTGACGGCTATTTCGCACTTGGCACCGTTCCTAGCGCTACCGATCGTGACTCGGTATTCTCGCTACGCGTGGCGGTCAACAGCAGTAGTTACAGCATGCTGATGACTCGCTATCAGGCCAAGGTCAAGAGTGGCAAGACCAAAGTTACTGCCTACAAATTGCCAAAAGTACCAAACGTGATAGGCTCAAAAGTTAGCGGGGAACTGGATAACGGCAAGACCGGCGTGATGATAGTGCTGCCCCTGCGCGCCAATGCCATCCAAATCTGGACCGAGTCTGATCAGTACGTCAACGATTTCAATAAGTACATCTTGCCAAACGTTACTTTCTCGCCATAACCAAACGAATTCCGAACAAAATCATGGCCGACACCTAGATCGGGCTGCTATACTGAGGCTAGGAACTAAGAGAGGGTAACTACTAGTGGCACAGACTGCTCCAGCCGACCGGCCAGCCATAGCGTTGTCACAGAACTTATTGCTCTCTTTGGCAGAACAGCTGAAGGTGCCCCTTATCCAGGTTGCCCGGCAGGCAGAATATGGGATTGTCCAAGATTCTACCGCCGCCTTGCCGGTCATAGAAACCGTAGCGGACGGAGCGCTCAAGCTCGTCGATGCCTATATTTTGGCCGTGCAGTTGGCCAATCAGACATTGCCTGTCTTCGACACGGAGCCGGTATCGGTCTCGTCGGTACTGTACGACGCCAGCGCCGAATTATCACCAATTGCTCGAGCCTATGACGTGTCTGTCGATATGCGTATCGATGGCAGGTTCGGGCCGGTCATGGCGAATCGTCGGGCCTTACAGACGGCACTAGTCAGTCTTGGTTACGCGCTGGTGGAGTCGCTGCCAGCAGCCGATACGTCGCAGCTGCGATTGCAGTTCGCTGCGCACCGTTGTCGCTATGGTATCGTGGCTGGCGTCTATTGCGACGCCGAGCACTTGTCTGCCCAAACATTGCGTCAGGGCAGGCGACTATACGGACGGGCTCGTCAGCCGCTCACCCAGATTTCACCTTCGAGCGGGGCGGGCATTTTCGTGGCGGATGCCATCCTGCAATCCATGCATACGCAGCTGACGACATCGCGACACCACAACTTGCACGGTCTTGCGGTGGTTCTGCAACCTAATCCACAATTGCAGCTGATCTGATACCGATATGGCTAACGTGCTAATCATCGAACCAAACCGAGTTCTGGGCCAGATCTATCATCAGGTCCTGAGGGGCGCCGGGCACATCGTGCAAACTTGCGCGACCGCGCAGGCGGCCGTGCTAGCCGCCGATGAATGCATCCCGCATGTGGTGGTGGTGGAGCTGCAGCTGGTATCACATAGCGGCGTCGAGTTCTTGTACGAATTTCGTTCTTATGCCGACTGGCAGAAAGTGCCGGTCATTGCCCATAGTCATGTGCCGATCGTGGAGTTTGGCGAGCGGCTGGGTGCCATACAGGAACAACTCGGCATCGTCGAGTATTTATACAAGCCCACTACATCGTTGGCGAATCTTTTGGCGTCCGTGAACCGAGCAACAGCTACAGTACGGGTATGAACCAAATAGTTACCACGGGAATCGTTCTGGGGCGTATCGATTATGGTGAGGCCGATCGTATCATCACGCTACTTACACCTGACCATGGCAAATTGCGGCTGATGGCCAAGGGTGTGCGACGGGTCAAATCCAAGTTGGCCGGCGGGATCGAGCTGTTCAGCGTCAGCCAGATTACATTCATCCGTGGCAGGGGGGAGATTGGCACGCTGGTAAGCACGCGTTTGGATAAGCACTACGGCACGATTGTCAGTGGTATCGAGCGGGTGCAGCTGGGCTATGAGTTGATCAAGCTCATCGATAAATCTACCGAAGATGAGGCCGAGCCCATCTATTTTGAATTACTCAATGAAGCGTTCGTAGCGCTCGACGATTCGCTGGTAGATTTGCGGCTGATTCGGGTGTGGTTTTATGCGCAACTCTTACGTGCGGGCGGCAATCAACCGAATCTGGACAGCGATGTGCGGGGAGGCGCTTTACGAGCAGATGGTCGCTATCAATTCGATCTCGATGCCATGGCGTTGGCCGAGCATCCAGGCGGGCAGCTTGGCAGTAACGAAATAAAATGCCTGCGACTGTTTTTTGGCAGCACAAGGCCGGTCGTGCTTCAGCATATAGCGGCCATCGACAAGCTACTACCGACGGTCGAGTCGGTAGTTCGGCCGGCCTTCGACATGCATATCCGTCGCTAGTACGGCGGCGGTACTTCTCTGGTATAATCAGGACAATATGAGCAAAGATGTAAAACTCGAAGACATTGTCAGTTTGTGCAAGCGCCGCGGATTTATTTATCAGGGTAGTGAAGTGTACGGTGGTCTGAGCGGTACATGGGATTACGGCCCGTTGGGCGTGCAGCTCAAGCGCAACGTCATGAACTTGTGGTGGAAGATGTTCGTCGATGAAGCCGACAATATGTATGGTGTCGACGCAGCAATCCTCATGAACCAAAAAGTCTGGCAGGCCAGCGGCCACACCGAAACATTCACAGATCCTCTGGTCGAGTGCAG
>CAZTXZ010000034.1:0-7295 GCA_964617895.1 uncultured Candidatus Saccharibacteria bacterium | reverse complement strand
GATGTCGTTACCGCCACCAGCGATGATGGCGCTAGCCTCTTCGTAGGCGTCCAGATAGACCACTTCGTTGGTCACGCGGGCCTTGACCGGCCAGGTTACGCGAGCCGTCACCTTGGCAAGCTTGGCGGCGTCGGCGGCCGTAATCTTACTGCCGGCTTTCACCAGTAACTTGCCGCTTTCGTCCTCCAGGTCGACACGAGCGATCTCGCCGACGGAATCCTTGGCGGTAACGGCGTTGATGACCTTGCGGTATGGAGTCTCGATGAAACCGTACTCGTTGACGCGGGCATAGTTGGCCAGGTTGAGTACCAGACCGATGTTAGCACCTTCAGGTGTCTCGACGGCACAGATGCGGCCGTAGTGGGTGGCGTGAGCATCACGAACTTCGAAGCCGGCGCGTTCGCGCGATAGACCGCCGGGGCCCATGGAACTCAGGCGACGCTTGTGAGCAAGCTCGGACAAGGGGTTGATCTGGTCCATGAACTGCGACAGCTGAGAGCTGGCAAAGAACTCACGGACAGCGGCCACGACCGGTCGGGCGTTGATAAGCTGACCCGGCTGGACGGTTTCGATCTCGGACATGCTCATGCGGTCCTGCGTGTTGCGGACCATGCGCAGCAAACCGATGCGGAACTGGCGCTGGACCAGTTCACCGACCAATTTGACGCGGCGGTTAGCCAGGCTGTCGATGTCGTCGGCTGGCTCTTGCGTGTTGTTGAGACGCATGATTTCGGCCACGATGGCTTCGAGGTCGGCAATGCGCATGACGCGGTTTTCGACCGTATTTGGCACGTCGAGGTCCAGGCGCTTGTTGATCTTGTAGCGACCAACGCGGCTGAAATCGAAGCGCTTGAAGTTATAGAACATGTTTTCGATCAGGCTGCGGGCGTTGTCGACGGTAGCCAGATCACCTGGGCGCAAACGACGATAAACCTCAATCAGGGCATCGTTCTGGCCGCGAGCCGTATCTTTGTCGAGCGTAGCTTGCAAATAGCTGGTCTTGCCTTGGTCAACGTGCTTGAACGCTTCGCGCATTTCGCTTTCGCTGACGCCCAGGGCACGCAACAGCGTGGTAACGGGCAGTTTGCGCTTGCGGTCAATCTTGACGTAAACCGCACCGGCGGCCGAGGTTTCAAACTCCAGCCATGCACCACGGCCAGGGATGACCTTGGCGCCATACAGGTTGCTCGTACCATGCATTTCGGATGTAAAGAATACACCGGCGCTTCGGATAAGCTGCGAGACCACGACGCGCTCGGCGCCATTGATCACGAAGGTACCACGCTCGGTCATCCATGGGTAATCACCCAGGTAGATTTCCTGTTCTTTGACTTCGCCGGTGACTTTGTTGATGAGCTCGACGTTGGCCTTGAGCGGCGCATCGAAGCTAATGTTGTTCTCTCGGGCTTCGGCCTCGCTGATCTTGGGCTCCTCGAAGTGGTAGTCCTTGAACGCCAGGGTCAATTTGGCACCGGTGTAGTCCTCGATCGGGCTGATTTCGGCCAAAAGCTCACTCAGGCCTTCCTCGACGAACCACTGGAACGACTTATTTTGGTGATCAACCAAGCTCGGAATCGCAAGCGCATCGTCCTGTGCGCTCGTGTAATACACGCGCTGGTTAGTGGTGTTGGTTTTCTTTCCCGCTGTGCTGTTTGCCATACGCTATTAGCAACGCCCCCTAAAGTTACGGCCAGCATAATCCCCTATCGCCTAGTTGTGCAGCCTTCGAAGGTGCCGCACAATCCTCAGCAATACCGGTATGCCGACTGGTTAGTAAGTGATTTAGTTGTTCGCGCGAAGACTCTAAGTGAACGTTTTTGGTGCCGGAGAATTGTAATAAAACTAGGCACAGCTCGACTTACACTACTTCTTACCATCTAGTATACGTAGTAAAAACTACTTCGTCAACCGCCGTTGTCTATGATTTTTCCGCTTGACTTTAGCCGCCAAGCATCTTGGCCCTTATTAGGTACTGCCGAAAGCCATCATAGGCGTCCGCGGCATCGTTGGATATGGGGTGCCTCAGTGCGCCCTTTTGCAACGGCAGTCCGGCCGACTCGGGGTGAAGTGATTCCCATAACCTACTACGGTCTTGTTCGAGTCTCCGGCCAGCCGCTACCGTGGTAGGTGTCCGGCGACTTGCCAAATAGCGAAAGGCTGATAACACCGCGATGGCGGCATATTGTTGCTGGACGAAGGGGTCGCCTTCATTAGTGACGGCCAAATCGGTCAAGACGGCATGGTCGTCACCGTGGATTATCGAGCTCGGTATGCTCCTGGTCGCGGACGTACGAAAACCGACGACGGCCCGCGTATGCCTGACAAGCCTGTGGTGCGTTGGCTGGGCGTAGACGTCACCGGCATCACTCAGCATAGCGTTGCCACCATAGTCGTGGATATCGCCTAAACCCTGCTGAGTCACGTCCTGGACGGCGATGTAACGCGTCCGATCGCGGCGGTCGACGGCCAGCCGCCCCAATACGATTCGGACGGGATTACGCCGCTCGTAGTGTATTTGGGGAAATTGCTCGGTCACCGCCTGGTGCTCACCTGACGGCAGCAAAACGGACTCAATCGAGACCTCATTGCCATCGCGCTCAACACTCCAATCACCAATGAGTTCTAGCTTTTCGCTTGCCCAGGCCATATATCTATATTATAGCACGTTTTGCAAATTTTGTCTATTTGCTGGCCTTGGGCGGCGTCGTGATGACATCGTCGACGATTCCGTAGGTCTTGGCCGCCTTGGCATCGAGCCACTTGTCGCGCTCCATATCTTCATGGATTTGAGAAGGCTTCTGACCGGTGTTCTTGGCCATGATTTCCTCGAGCAGTTTCTTGATACGTAGGCTTTCACGTAGGTCAATTTCCTGATCGGTCACCTTACCGCGCGTGCCACTGCTGGGCTGATGAATCATGACTGTCGAATTTGGCAAAACGAATCGCTTACCCTTGGTGCCGCTGCTCAGCAAGAAGGCTGCCGCCGAAGCCTGCACGCCAATGCCGACGGTTTGGATATCGTTGGTCACGTATTGCATGGTGTCATAAATGGCCAGGGCATCATAAACGCTGCCGCCGGGGCTGTTGATATAAAAGAAGATGTCCTTCTTGGCATCCTCGGCCTGCAAGAAAAGTAATTGCGCCACCACCGTGTTAGCAGTAGCCTCGTTGACTTCGCTACCCAGGAAGACTATCCGGTCCTTTAGCAGCCGGCTATAGATATCATAAGCTCGCTCGTAGCGGCCTTCGTTCTCGACGACGGTTGGAATAAGTACGCTCATTATCACCTCCACACATTTACCGTTAGTAGATTAAAGATGTCCAGCCAGGTTTCTTTTAAGTGTCGACGATCGGTCGATACTTCAGACATAATCTAATGATACTCAGCCATTTGGCACTCGTCAAGGTCGAGTGCTAATTTGCCAGCCCGACCCAAGCGGTCAGGACTCGATTAAATTTTCTTCCGTGACGGGCTCGTCGAACAGCCCGAAGACATCAGGAATATTATTGATCGCTTCGGTATCTTCGTTCGGCTCCATCAGTCGTCGACCGATTTCAACCAATACCAGCGGGTCATAGTACACGCTCGGTTGGTTTGACCCGGGACGATAATCGGGGTTAATACGTACACCATGCATTGCTCCGCCTCCGTTGGCATCACTTATAGCGGGAATTATACTACACGGATTTGTGGTCAAGTCTATTTTGTAGCGTATTCGGTCAGGCGGGCGATGGTCTTTTCGCTAAGGATGCGGTTGGCGACTTCGCGCTTAGCCTCTGGCTTGTCGAGTTCGGCGCGCATGGCTTCATCCTGGTACTGGCCGCGGATGAGCTGCAGGCGGACATCGACTTCCTCGGGTGTGACGAAGATATTTTCGGCCTCGGCGATATCCGACAAGGCCAGTCCGGCCGTGACACGTAACTCAGCCGCTGGGCGCTGTTGTTCGCGAAGTTCATCCTCGCTGACGCCTTCACTCTTGAGATATTCTTCCCAGGTCTGGCCGCGGTAAATCAGGTTTTGGCGGATCTGGCCGATTTGGCGCTCGACCTCTTCGGTAATCAGCATTGCCGGGATATCGGCCTTGGTTTTTTTAGCAATCGTTTCCAGCAGATCGCTTTCGTAGTTGCGGTCGGTCTCTTGCTGACGCTCGGCCGTAACTTGCTGCTTGATGTCGGCCTTCAGGTCGGCCAGCGTCTTGAATGAGCCGATGCGGCCAGCAAAGGCATCATCGAGTTTGGGCATAGCTAGTTCGCGCACTTCTTTGACGGTGACCTCAAAAGTGACCTTGCGGCTTTGCAGGGCGCTGACGCCATAATCTTTAGGAAAGACGATGTCGAAACTCTTGGTCTCGCCGGCCTTCATGCCAGCAACTTCGTCTTCGAAACCGGGGATGAAGCTGTTGCTACCGAGTAACAGTGGGTAATCTTTGCCGTCAGTGCCGGCGATGGCTTCTTTGGTCTTGGTGTCGGTCCCAGCAAAATCAATCACGGCTTCGTCGCCAGTCTTGGCGGCGCGCTCCACGGTCTGCTTCTCGGCCA
This sequence comes from uncultured Candidatus Saccharibacteria bacterium, assembly GCA_964617895.1. GTDB lineage: Bacteria > Patescibacteriota > Saccharimonadia > Saccharimonadales > UBA4665 > UBA6224. The sequence goes on along the minus strand of CAZTXZ010000034.1, from coordinate 2,756 downwards.
AACGCTCCCGCAGATTGTCCAGCACGCCATCGACGTCCTTGGCGGTCACTTTGACGGCTGGTTTTTCGAGTTTGATCTTCTTGTAGTCAGGCAGCTTGACGGCGCCGACGACTTCGACCTCAGCGGTCATTTCCAGCTCGGTGAACGGCACGAATTTGACGATAGCGATGGTCGGGCTATCGACTGGTCGCAAACGGTCGGCCGTCAGCGCGTCCACATAAACGCGGTTGACCACGATATCGAGGAATTCGGTCTGCAGCGCATTTTGGTCGACTTGCTTCTCAATGAGCGCTAGCGGCGCTTTGCCTTCACGAAAACCCTGCACTTTGACGTGCTTGGCCAGATGCTGCAACGCCTCTTGCTTGGCTTGCTCCATGACCGATTGCTCGGCCACGAGCGTCAATTTAAGCTTGGTTGGGCTAAGGGATTCTTTCTTTACTTGCATGGGGTGATACGACAAACCTTTCTTCCGATCCGAGTCGCGGGCTAGCTATGATGTGCTCGCGTGTGGGATATCGGTAAATTACAAAGTCACCTTGCCCCGGGTAGGGGCTTAACTCACCTAGCCTAACAGATTGCAATCCTTTAGGCTAGCGAATCAATCACCAGGCCGGCCTACTACAGCTCGTCGTCCGTGTGACGATGGTCCTGGACGATAGTGGCAATCCGTTCGATACTGTGCTTTTCCTCTTTGCCGGTGCGCAGATCCTTGAGTGTAAATTGCTCATTGGTCAGCTCCTGCTCACCGATGACCAAAACGAATGGGATACCCTTTTTGTCGGCCGTCTTGAATTGCTTGTCGATGCTGCGACCGCTGATGTCGACGGCGACGTTGACGCCCTCTTTGCGCAGATCATCGATGACACGCTGGGCGTCCCTGGCAACATTGCCAATCAGTGCGGCGTAAACCCGCGTCTCGGGGTGCAGCGTCGGCAAAAGCTCGTGCACCTTGAGGAAATCGCCGAGTGTCACATCGCCCATGCCGAATCCGACGGTCGGCACCGGCTCGACACCAAACAAGCCGACCAATCCGTCATAGCGACCGCCGCCGAAGAGCGAGCGGCTGTTGTCGGGGTGGGTATCGAAGACCTCAAAGACTAGGCCGGTGTAATAATCGAATCCGCGCATCAGTGTCGGGTCGAACTCGACGTGGGTCAGACCCAAATCGTGCAATCGCTCCAGGGCAACTTGCAATTCGTGGACGGTCTCGTGTGATTGCAGTTCGGCAGGCAGGTCGCTGATACGCTTAGCCGACAATATCTTGAGCAAGTGCTCGACGTTGCCGCCTTCGCGCTGCGACGGCGTGCACAACGCGTCCAACTGGGTGATGAAAGTATCGCGCTCCATCTTGTGCATGCGGTCAATTAGTTTTGCCACGCTGTACGACTGGACGTGATCGAACTGCAGTACCTTTTGCAGGACATGGTCGACGAATCGGCGGTTGTTGAGTCGGATCTTGAACATCGAGCGGCGAGCGCCAAAGTTGCGCATGATAGCGTCGGCAATCTGGATGAGCTCCATGTCAGCCTCTAGCCTATCGACGCCAAACATGTCGACATTGAGCTGCCAGTGCTCGCGCAAGCGACCGTGTTGCGGCCGTTCGTAGCGCCACAGGTTGGGAATACTGTACCAACGGAGTGGATAAGCCAGCTCCTGGCGCTTGGCTGCGACCATGCGGCTGACGGTCGGCGTCATCTCTGGCCGGATAGCCACTTTGCGGCCACCACGATCTTCGAAGGTGTACGTCTGCTCGTTGACGATTTCGTCGCCAGTCTTTGCCAAATACAGATCGAGCGGCTCCAGGATGGGTGCGTCGTATTCTTCATAGCCCCAGCGCTCGACCGTCTCACGGAGTTTGCCGAAAATATATTTCTGTATGCGCTTGTTTTCCGGATAAAAATCCCGAGCGCCCTTATACGGTTGGGTGGATAATGCCATGAAAGCGGTTCTTGTTTAATTCCAGCCTATTTTATCACCTTACGGGCCGCTGTAAAAATCGCAGAAAGAAGGGAGCGCCGAAGAGCAGCTGGGTGGCGATAGTGAAAGCATGGCCGATGCTTGGCACCATACGGTTATTGCCGCCAACGACTTCGCTGTCCTCTTTTGGTATCACCGGGTCTAACCAAGCAAAACGCGATTGGATGCGTGGCCGATCAGCGTCAAAGTCGAGCTGATCCAGGGAGCGTTGAACGCGGTAAGCAGATTCGACGAAAGCGGGGCTGTTGCGGCGATATGCCGGACCGATAGCCTCTGGGTTGTTGACCTTACCGGCGATGCACACCACACCCGCTATTTTATCTTTGCGCAGCGCGAACGCGTTCAGAACGGCACCGGCGCCGGCGCTCGAACCAACCAGGGATACTTCCGAGCCTTGTTCGGCGTAATAATCAATCACATCGAGCAGGCGCTGCAACTTGGCCTCGAACTGCTCGGGGACGCTCCAATTCATCCGGCACATTATCGGCCGGACACCCCACAACCGCCAAGATGCGATTAGCCACTTCTGTCCTTGGTAATTCGAATCACCCAGCCCCGGAACGTAAATGACGACGCGTTTAGTCATGTTTTTTAGTCTACCTCAACCAGGCAGGTTCTGCGCCCTTTCTTACCGCGTCTTGAGCCAAACAAAAAACCTATCAAAAGAGAGGTCATTCGTTTGGTGCCGCGGAAAGGACTATCGCACATTTTGGCTTCGCCAAAACACGCTTCCACTGCGGCGTCCTCGGAGTAAACTCCTGTGGGCGTCCTCACTCTAC
>CAZTXZ010000033.1:0-7298 GCA_964617895.1 uncultured Candidatus Saccharibacteria bacterium | reverse complement strand
AGCCGGGTAATCGTCATCGTCGGCGGTTTCTTGCTGGTTTCTCTGGATATCATGATCGCTGTTGCGCTTCTAATCACTTATACGGCAAGGATAATACCCCGCCTGCGCCCTCATTCTAGGCGAATCTCTGTCTCGGTAGGCTGTTTTTTGATTGTTCTACTGGCGCTTTCCTCGATCGGGCAGCTAACCTGGCGGGATGTTCTGGCCGTCGTGGCGATTGGGGCATTAGCTTACTTCTATAGTATTTATTTTCGGGTAGGGGTTCGTCACCGCGACTAGTGGGTGCACTTCGGGGGTCTTGGTTGTATAATACCCGATATGAGCGATACGTTTGGAAATACTGGGCCGCAGCCAGGTGTGCCACCTCAGTTTCCCCCATCTGCTGCTCAGGCTCCCCAGGTGGGGCAGGCCAATGACGTGCAAGAGGTAGCCAGGGCTATATTGATGGACCCCGAGCTCTCGCCCCATGTCATGAGCGAGCGATTCTGGCGTCTGAGGCAACAGCACCTGCGCGAGACGTACGGTATCGATATTGAGTAAACGGAAGGGTGGCGGCGTTCTAGGATCAAGAGCGCCGATAGGCTAGGCAAAATATGTTGTTTTCACCAAGGAACGTGCACCAAGAACCGCGCAATTACGAAAAGGGCGTGCTGTTCGTGCCGCTCCTTATCCATTTACCTCCTCCCAGTGACGACATCAACGTCGGTGGGCGTGATGCGCGCGACGTAGTTGATGAGAATGTGTCAAAAGCTAGGACTATTTATGACATTATTGCCAGCACTTTCGATGAGGCCAAGAAGAAGGGCAAGATTGGTCAGGCCCATTTTGCTTTCGAGATCGTAGGGTTCGGTGGCAACGTTAGGCTGTATGCTGAAGTCCCCGTCGAGCTGGTAGAAGTGGTAAAACAGGCGATCGTCAGCGCCTATCCGAGCGCTCGTTTGCAAGAGGTGCCAGACCATAACATCTTTAACCCAAGCGCGGGCTTCGAGACAGTAGCCGGCGGGGAACTGACGCTGAAAGAAAACTATGCGTTCCCATTGGCGACCTACCAGGATATCAAGCGCGATACCATGCAGTCTTTGCTAAGTTCGATGTCGACGCTTAGCAAGGATGACGGAGCAGCCGTGCAAATCCTGATTCGGCCGGCTAGTGACTTGTGGAGAAAGAATGCACTTGGCATTGCCACCAAAAAGCGCAAAGGAAAATACGACACAAAAAGTGGTTATGAGGTCGTCGGGACGACATTGAAACAAATGGCTGTGGCGCTCGTTAAGGCGCCGGAAGAGGTCAAGAAGGATGGCGATAAAGAGGACCTTTCGGGCGTCGAACGTTCGTTAATTGATGCCATCGAGGAGAAGACAAAACACCCGGGTTTTGAGACCATAATCCGGCTTATTGTTTCGTCACCGACACCCGAACGATCGACCGCTTTGCTCAATAATGTCGTCGCCTCATTTTCAGTATTTAATGCTCCCGGTAAGAATGGTTTGCAGTTCAATCGCAGCGATAACGTTGAAGAATTAACAGCAGCTTATCTACTGCGCGCATTCCCACTGAAACAGAGAGAATTCATTCTTAATGCTGTCGAACTCGCAACAATATTTCACTTTCCCGACCAGTCCAATATTCCAACCTCCCAGCTGACTCGGCAAGAGTCGAAACAAGTCGATGGCCCACGCAATATGCCTGACGATGGAACGCTATTGGGCTACAACGTTTTCCGAGGGGCCAAGAAAGCGATTCGGATTTCGACGACCGATCGCCAACGCCACATTTATGCGGTCGGACAAACCGGTACCGGTAAGTCTACTTTCCTGGAAGATTTGGCTCTACAGGACATGCTCAACGACAATGGTTTTGCGTTCGTTGATCCGCACGGTGACACTGCCGAGAAATTGCTGGCCATGGTGCCAAAAGAGCGTGTCGACGACGTTATATATTTCTCGCCAGCCGACATGGCGCACCCGATGGGGCTGAACCTGTTCGAGTTCAATAACCCCGACCAGAAAGACTTCCTGGTACAGGAAGCACTGAACATGCTTTATAAGTTGTATGACCCACAACATCAGGGAATCATGGGCCCCCGTTACGAACATCTATTCCGTAACGCCGCATTAGTGGTCATGGCCGACCCGGCCGGTGGTACATTCATAGATATACCCAAGCTCTTCCGTGATCCACAATATGTGAAACAGAAGTTGCAGTACGTCACTGATCAGACGACGCTGGAGTTTTGGCAGAAGGAAATGCCCCAGTCCCAGCGATCCAACGAGTTCGGCGATGTGGTCAGCTGGTTCGTCAGTAAGTTCGGTGCATTCCTGAGTAACGAGATGATGCGCAATATCATAGGTCAGACGAAAAGTGCCTTCGACCTACGTGACGTAATGGACAACAAGAAGATATTGCTAGTTAACTTGAGTAAGGGCAGGTTGGGTGAGCTGAACTCCAAACTTCTAGGCATGATCTTCGTCATGAAGTTCCAGGCTGCGGCCATGAGCAGGGCTAGTATCCCAGAGGATCAACGCGTCGATTTTTCGTTGTATGTCGATGAGTTTCAGAACTTTTCGACCGATTCATTCGCTACGATCATGTCCGAGGCGCGAAAATATCATCTGAACCTTATCGTTGCCAACCAGTTCACAACCCAGTTGACAGAGGAAATTCGTGACGCCGTCTTTGGAAATATGGGTACTATCGTTTCCTTCCGCGTCGGCCAGAATGATGTAGATATGCTGTCGAAGTATTTCCAGCCAGCGTTCACGGCGGATGATTTACTCCGTGTCCCGAATTACAACACGATTGTCCGGACGCTGGTTAGCGGAGTTCCTACGCGACCATTCAGCATGATGACACTGCCACCGCTCGGTAAGCCCAACAAGCACCTCGCGGAGGCGCTAAAACAGCTATCAGCAGCTAAATACGGACGCCCGAAAGCCAAAGTCGAAGAAGAAATCTTCGCACGAATGAAAACGATTACCCCCGAGCCAAAGCCAGCAGCTACAGCTCCAAAACCTTCGCCTTGGCAGTCGGCGCCACCCGGACCGGGTAAGACCCAAGCTACGACTGGTACAGCGGCCAGTGGCACGAAGTCGTTCTTGGACGAGTGGCTAAGCAAGAAACACAAGATGGCCCGCCCACCCGAGCCGACCGTTCGGCCGGCCAGCAAACAGCCCGCTCCAACCGAACCGGCAAGTACAATGAACAATCCCGAACAAGTCGTACCAACCGAAAAGTCCAGCACTGAACAAATAAATGAGGCCGAGGCTGGCGCGCCGAATGCCACGGACCATTATGGCGAGTCGACACACAAGGTCATCCAACCAATCCACGATCTTCATAAGTCTTCGGGCGAAGATTTGACTCGCGAGGCTCAGGAGCTTGATGAAGTCAATGTGATAGCCGAGGAACTGAAGAAAGATATACAAGACCACAAGGATACGGTGGTCCGGCCGAACGCGGCCGAGGCCAGCGCTCCCGATGAGCCTCCCCAGCCGCTCGCGCCACACGAGTCGGAAGAACCAAAGGATTTACCTTCGCCCAAACCCTCTGTGCCACGCGACACAGTGACGCCCGGGACGGCCATAAAACCTCAGAAGCCCGAGGAAAACACCCCGGCACCACCTCCGCGGATTACGTCGCTAAATCATGACGAGAACGACACTATCAAGATCGATAAAGACGGAAATCTTATATATAAAGAGCAGCCAGACGCACCCGCCAGCTAGAGGCTGAACGGTTGTGGAATGGGTCGACTTACCCTATAATTATAGGCAAGTGGGAAATCTAATCAGTTTATAGAGGGTTATTATCGCAGTGGCTAAACAAAAATCTAATCAGGATTATCAAGCCGATCAAATTCAGGTGCTAGAGGGTCTCGATCCGGTCCGTAAACGACCCGGAATGTATATCGGCGGAACGGGTGTGGAGGGTCTGCACCATTTAGTTTGGGAAATAGTCGATAACGGTATCGATGAGGCGCTGGCAGGTTATGCGACGCATGTCGAAGTAACGTTGCGCGAGGACGGCGGTGTTACGGTCTACGATGACGGTCGCGGTATTCCGGTTGATATTCACCCCAAAACCGGTAAGAGCACCGTCGAGACGGTGCTGACAGTGTTGCATGCTGGTGGTAAGTTCGGCGGCGGCGGTTACAAGGTCTCCGGCGGTCTGCACGGTGTGGGCTCTAGCGTCGTCAACGCATTGTCGACCAAGCTGATCGTGCGTGTCTTTCGTGACGGAAAGATATACGAGCAGGAGTACGAGCGCGGAGTTGCTAAAGCACCGCTCAAGTCGGTCGGAAAATCCGATAAGACCGGCACGGAAATCAGTTTCTGGCCAGATGACACCATATTCGAAACGACGACGATCAATTACGAAACAGTGCTCGACCGATTACGTCATGCCGCATATCTCACGAAAGGTATCAGAACCTCTATTAGTGATGAACGAACGGGCAGGCGCTACGGTTTTTATTTCGAGGGTGGTATCCAGAGCTATGTTAAGCACCTGAATGTAGGCAAAGAAGTCGTTGATGATGATATCTTCTATGTCGACAAGATGGTCAAGGATACCCAGGTAGAAATCGCGCTGCAGTACACAGATGCCTATACCGAGACCATCAAATCGTTTGCCAACAATGTCCTGAACCCGGACGGCGGTACGCACTTGACCGGATTCCGCGCAGCGCTGACACGCGTAATAAATGATTACGCCCGCAAGAATGGATTACTTAAGGAAAAGGAAGAGAACCTGTCCGGTGAGGACACCCGTGAAGGTTTGACGGCGATAATCCTCGTCAAGTTGCCCGATCCCCAGTTCGAGGGTCAGACCAAGAACAAGTTGGGGAACCCGGAGATTCGTGGTTACGTCGAGCAGGTGCTGGCCGAATATCTCAACTACTACCTCGAGGAACACCCAGCCATTGCACGCAAGGTAGTCGGCAAGGCACTACTGGCCGCTCGCGCGCGCAAAGCCGCTCGCGCCGCCCGTGAGAATATCTTGCGTAAAGGCATCCTGGATGGTGCCAGCATGCCCGGCAAGCTGGCTGATTGCAGCAGCAAAGACCCCAAGAATTCCGAGATTTATTTAGTAGAGGGTGATTCGGCCGGTGGCTCTGCCAAGACCGGCCGCGATAGCAGGACCCAAGCCATTTTGCCGCTCCGCGGTAAGGTCTTGAACGTTGAACGCGCTCGGCTCGACAAGATGCTGGCGAACAACGAAATCTTGTCGCTCATCAAAGCCCTGGGCGTGGGTATCGAAGACTCATTCGATATCAATGGGCTGCGCTATGACCGCATCATTATAATGACCGATGCCGACGTCGACGGTAGCCACATTTCGACACTTCTGATGACGTTCTTCTTCCGCTACATGAAGGAGGTCGTCGATGGCGGCCACGTCTACCTGGCCAAGCCGCCACTGTTTGAACTTGTCCGGTCTAGCCACAAGAATCCGATGTTCATCTATGACGAGGATGAACTGGACCGCGTACTGGATGTCGAAATAGAGCGCCGCAAGAAAGAGGGTGCCCCTGTAGACGCCAGCGTGGAACGAATCAAGCAGGCTGGCTTCGTCGAGATGAAGCGCTACAAGGGTCTAGGTGAAATGGACGCTGAGCAGCTTTTTGAGACGACTATGAACCCTGAGAAGCGAGTTTTGATACAGGTCAAGGTCGAGGACGCCGAAAAGGCCGACGCGATCTTCACCAAACTGATGGGAACTGAAGTAGAGCTTCGCAAGAACTTCATCCAAGCAAATGCGAAGTTCGTAAAGGATTTGGATATCTAGGACGAATTATGGACGACAATCAGACACAACCGAACATTCCAGAAGAACAACCCGTAGTCGAGATAACCGGCAATATCGAGCACTCGCGCTCCGTCGAGCTTCGCACCGTCGAAGACGTGATGGAGGATAGCTACCTTCGTTACTCGATGAGCGTGATCATCGATCGTGCGCTACCTGATGTACGGGACGGACTTAAGCCGGTGCATCGCCGTATCCTCTACACCATGAACGAATCCGGGCTGCGTAGCAGCGCCCGTTTCCGCAAGTCGGCTACGGTCGTCGGTGACGTGATGGGTCGCTATCACCCTCACGGTGATACCAGTATCTATGACTCGATGGTTCGCCTGGCCCAACCTTGGGCTACCCGCTACTTGCTGGTCAACGGCCAGGGTAACTTCGGTAGTATGGACGGTGATCCACCGGCCGCCTATCGTTACACCGAAGCCAAAATGGCGCAACTCGCCGATGAATTACTAGTGGATATCGATAAGGAAACGGTAGATTTCCGCCCGAACTACGACGATACTCGCACTGAACCTTCGGTGTTGCCGGCCAAGCTACCAAACTTGCTCCTGAACGGTCAGCTAGGTATTGCCGTCGGTATGGCAACCAACATTCCGCCACACAACTTGAGTGAGCTAGTGGATGCCGAGGTGTACACCATCGATCATCCGGACGCTACGCTGGACGATTTGCTGCAATTCGTCAAGGGCCCGGACTTCCCGACGGGCGGTTATGTGTACGGCAAGGATGCTCTGCGCACTGCCTATGCGACCGGTCGCGGTGGTGTGGTAACTCGAGGCGTCGCCGAAATCGTCGAAGGCAACAAGGGGCGTCACCAAATCGTCATCACCGAAATACCGTACTCCCTCAACAAAGAGACGCTGGTGCTAAAGATTGCCGAGCTGGTCAATACCAAGAAAATCACCGGCGTAGCTGATTTGCGCGACGAAAGTGCTCGCGGCAGCGTACGAATCGTGATTGACCTGAAGAAAGATGCCTACCCCAAGAAGCTTTTGAACCAGTTATACAAATTGACTCCACTTCAGACCAGTTTCCACTTCAACATGATGGCGCTGATCGATGGCATCCAGCCACGCGTTTTGGGACTACAGGAAATCATCAACGAGCACATCAAGCACCGTCAAAAGGTCGTCCGACGACGGACCGAGTACGAACTGCGCAAGGCGCAGGAACGCGCCCACGTGCTCGAGGGCCTCAAGATCGCCCTCGACCATATCGATGAAGTCATTGCCGTCATTCGAGCCAGCAAGAGCACCGAAGAGGCTCAGAAGAACTTGATAGCCAAGTTCAAACTATCAGAGATTCAGGCCCGAGCTATCTTGGCCATGCAACTTCGTACGCTTACCGGCCTGGAGCGACAGAAAATCGAGGATGAACTGGCGTCTTTGCGCAAATTGATTGCCGAACTCGAAGCCATCCTGGCCGACGAAAAGAGAATCCTCAAGATTATCAAGGATGAGTTGCTTGAGCTGAAGAAGCGTTATGGC
>CAZTXZ010000032.1:0-7419 GCA_964617895.1 uncultured Candidatus Saccharibacteria bacterium | reverse complement strand
CCGGGCATCCGATATGGACATACTACTGATGACCGGGGAAGCGCAACCAACGGCCGACCCGACCAAACCGGTCGAAGTAACGACCTCAAACTCATACGGCGGCGATGGGCCGATCATATTCAGCATAGGTGTTTATCGGGTGGTAGACATGAGCATACCAAGTGGCACGAAATCTGACATTACCATCGGTGGGGGCGATAAGGCTATCGTCGGCGCCCGATATGCTTACACCTATCCGGAAGATGTCGACCAAGAGATCGGCTCACGCAAAGGCGGCGACAAAAACTACGTCTATTTGTTCACCCTGCCGGACGGACGATATTTGCGGGCCAGCTACCATGTTTACGCCTCGGACGCGCGCGACCGGTCCGATCAATTCGATGATGTCGTTCGTAGCCTGAAGATTCAATCCCAGTGACGCCCAGCCATACCAAGCTCCGGTTGATTACTTTTGAATTCGGCTAGAGCTGGTAGCAAGCCTGCGTCCAGATAAAACGGCGGCAGATGCGGTAAATCCTATATAAAACAACCCGTAGACGCAGCTTTCGACGAGGTGCGACGGGTACTGGAAGGTCAGGACTGTGCCGGATGCCACGGTGGCGGCGATAAGCGTCCAGGTGACGGCTTGCTGTCTGCTGCTTGGGCGAATCAAACCCGCCGTGCTACTGACTATGCCAGCCATAGCGACAACGATGTGTACGATTAAAAGGCTCATGTTCATAGATTACCCCGGTGATGTCCGCGCGTCAATCGGTCCAACTACACCGTAGCTTACTCGAACACATTATCACTTTATGTCACGGTTGAAGAAAGAATTCATTAAGCTTATACTTTAATCAAATCAAATAAATCATACGGTAACGACAGCGCATGAAAGTCCTAATGCTTGGGTGGGAATTGCCTCCGCATAACAGCGGTGGATTGGGGGTCGCGTGCTATCAGCTGTGTAAAGCACTCAGCCGGCACAACATAGAAATGGAGTTCATACTCCCCTACTTTAGTGACGAGCAACCAGATTTCATGAAGTTGACCGCCGCTAGCCCGCGCGGCGTGACCGAGATTATTAAGAGCGGCATCGCTTATGACAGCTACAAATACCGCTACCGAGATGGTCACGAGGAGTACCACGACCTCTATTCGCAGGTAGCCATGTACGAATATGCCGTCGCTTCGATGGCCGATGAGATGGAATTCGACATCGTCCACGCCCACGACTGGCTAACCTTTAGGGCCGCCATGCGTCTCAAGCTAAAGACCGGGACGCCGATAGTCCTGCATGTGCATTCGGTCGAAGCCGACCGGGCCGGCGGCGAACATGGCAACCCGTTGGTACGAGATATCGAGGAATCCGCCTTCATGATGGCCGACCGCATCTTGGCAGTCAGTGACTTTACGCGACGTGCCATCCACAGCGAATATGGCATCCCGCTCGATAAAATAGAAGTCGTCCACAACAGCATCGATCACGACGGCATCGTCCAGCTGGAACCAGACAACATCTATCGCTACCTGGCCACCATGAAGGGCCAAGGCTACAAGGTCATCACCAATGTCGGCCGCCTGACTATCCAGAAGGGGCTGCCCAACTGGCTCCGCGCCGCGCAACTCGTCGTCCAACGCGAACCGAAGACTCTTTTTTTGGTTGTGGGCTCGGGTGATCAATACCAGGAGTTGATCGAACTGTCGGCCGAGCTTGGTATCGGTAAGAATGTCATCTTCACTGGCTTCCAGCGTGGCAAGGCATGGCGAGACGCTTTCGCCATCTCGGACTTGTTCGTCATGCCGTCGGTCTCGGAGCCTTTTGGGCTGACGCCACTCGAGGCGGCTGTTTATGGTGCACCGTCGCTCATCAGTAAGCAATCCGGCGTCGCCGAAATATTGCACAGCTGTCTGCGAGTCGACTTTTGGGATGTCACCGAAATGGCAAATCAGATGATTGCCGCCGTACGAAGCAGCTCCTTGCGCGAGCAATTGCTCGAGAATGCCCAGGCGGAAGTATCTGTTATGTCTTGGCACGACGCAGCTGACAAGGTCTACGACGTTTATAGGCGCCATGTCGCGCAGGAGGTGGCCCTAGTATGAGTAAGGCAATCGTCCTCTATCTGCACGTCCACCAACCGTATCGTGTCCGTCACTACACGGCGCTCGAAGCTGGTCACAATCACGACTATTTCCAGGCACATTACGATCACCGAACAAGCAACGAACGTATTTTGCACAAGGTCGCTGAGAAGTCCTACATCCCGACCAATCGCAAACTAATCGATCTGCTGAACCGTCACCCTGAGTTCAAACTGAGCATGTCCATTACCGGTACAGTGCTGGAACAGCTCGAAGAATGGTCACCCGCGGCCCTGCATAGCTTCCAGGAGCTTGTCGCAACCGGACGCGTCGAAATCGTGGCCGAGACATATCACCACAGTTTGGCGTTCTTCTATTCCTTGCCCGAGTTCGAGGCGCAGGTGCAAATGCACAAAGAAAAGATCCAGAAGCTCTTTGGCCAGACGCCACAGGTATTCCGCAACACCGAGCTGGCCTACAACAACGATTTGGCCTATTGGGCTGACCGCGCCGGTTTTAAGGGCATCTTGGCCGAAGGTTGGGACCCAGTACTGGGCTGGCGCTCACCCAACTACGTCTATCGCCCAAGTTACACCGACAATATCCGCTTGCTGATGAAAAACTACAAGCTGTCCGACGACATTGCCTTCCGCTTTGGCGACCACAACTGGACCGAATGGCCATTGACGGCCGACAAGTTCTCGCACTGGCTTAACGAAACAGGCGATGCCACCAACTTCAACTTATTCATGGACTATGAGACCTTTGGCGAGCACCAATGGGAAGCCAGCGGTATCTTCGACTTCCTGGACGCTCTGCCGGCCCAATGGCTCAGAACCCCAGGCAACAGCTTTATGACGGTCAGCGAAGCCTGTGATACATTCGAACCGAACGACCAGGTCGATGTGCCGCAAACCATTACCTGGGCTGACACCGAGCGTGACCTGTCCGCCTGGCTCGGCAACAAGATCCAACAAGAGGCCATTATCGACTTGTATGCTCTTGGTGGCGCCATCTTGCGCACCAATGACCTCAGCCTGATCGAGGATTGGCGCCGCCTGCAAACGTCCGACCACTTCTATTACATGTGTACCAAGTGGTGGAACGACGGCGATATCCACGCATATTTCAGCCCTTACGAGTCGCCCTACGATGCCTACATCAACTTCATGAATGCCTATCACGATCTGCGGTACCGACTGGCCGAGAAAGGTGTTTCCGTCTAGTGGCACGAAGCGTCATTCTCGGCAATGGCAGCCTAACCATTGGCCTGAACGAACAAGGCCTCGTCAATGATTTCTACTACCCGTACGTAGGGCTCGACAACCTCAACACCTCGCGCAGTATGCACCATCGCATCGGCGTCTGGGTTGATGGTCAATTCAGTTGGACCGACGACGCCGAATGGCACACTGAGGTCGATTTCCAAACAGACGCCCTGGTAAGTAGTATCCGTTTGCGCAACGACCGCCTGCAGGTCGAATTGCAGCTAGCCGATTTCGTCGATTACGACTTCAACGCCTTCATGCGCCGCATCACGGTCAATAACCACGCCGATGATGACCGCTCAATCAGGATCTTCATGCATCAGGTCTTTGAGATATCCCGCGGTGGCCGGGGCGATACCGCCCTGTACGAGCCCGAGGATCACTACATTCTGGACTACAAGGGTCGCTGCAGTCTGCTGGTTTATGGCCAGACCGACGAAGGTACACCATTCGACCAATATTCCGTCGGCAATTATGGCATCGAGGGCAAAGAGGGCACCTACAAGGACGCCGAGGACGGTGAGCTGTCCGGTAATGCCGTCGAGCACGGTGGTGTCGATTCGGTCATCCGTATCACTACGCAGGTCTCCGCCCATGGCTCGGCCGGTGTACATTATTGGATCATTGCTGCCGACAACCAATACACCGCCGAAGAGATTCATCTTAACCTCAAGAAACAAGGTCTGCCGGCCCGCCAGGATTACACCGAACGCTGTTGGATGGCCTGGCTCGATCAGTCCGATACTAGACTCGGCAAGGTTAACGACGAACAACGTGCAGCCGTCCGTAAATCGCTGATGGTCATCAAAGTACACACCGACAAACGGGGTGGCATAATCGCCAGCTGCGACTCTTCCATCTACAATTACGGCCGCGATTATTACAGTTATGTCTGGCCGCGGGATGGCGCCTACGCTATCTGGCCGCTCATCAAGCTTGGCTACAGCGAGGAGCCAAGACGATTCTTTGAATTCTGTCGCGACATACTGACGCACGACGGCTATCTCATGCACAAATACCAGCCCGATCGCGCCATCGGCAGTACCTGGCACCCACTCGTCCACGGCCGTCGCCGAGAACTGGCTATCCAAGAAGACGAAACGGCCGTGGTCCTATTCATGATCGATGAATACCTGCGCCACAGTCAGGACGTGGATTTCGTATTCAGCCTCTATACCACCTTCATCGAGCCCGCTGCCCACTTCTTAGCCCGGTTCGTCGATGAGCAGACCTCCCTGCCGCACGCCAGCTATGACTTGTGGGAGGAAAAGTTCCTGACCAGTACCTACACGACTGCCGTAGTGTATCGAGCCCTCATGGTAGCCTCCGAGATGGCGGAGAGGTTCGATTACCCAGATGACAGCGTCACATGGCAGGAAGCCGCCAAACGCATTATGTCGGGCGTGACCGTCTTCTTTGATGCTGAACGTGGTCTGCTGCGCAAAGGCTATCTGCTCCAGGAAGACGGCTCACTACAGTTCGATAACATCCTGGACGTTTCAAGCCTGTACGGTGCCTGGAAATTCGGTCTGTTCAAGCCTCACGACGAATTCATAAGCGAGACGGTCAAGCAAATCGAGAATATATTATTGGATGCCAGCCCATCCAAGGGATCACCGCGCTACGAACACGACAATTATTTTGCCAGCAAACCGGCCTATCAAGGTAACCCATGGGCAGTCACGACCCTGTGGATTGCCCAATATTATTGCGCCACCAATCGCCGCCAGGACGCCGAACGATTATTGGAGTGGACAATGTCCCTTAGCCTGCCTAGCGGAGTACTGAGCGAACAGGTCGAACCGTCCACGGGTGCGCCGGTATCAGTGACACCTCTGGTCTGGAGCCACGCCGAGCTCATCAACACTATCATCGACTACAACGATATCGACAATAACTAAGACGGGATTCATCCCAAACAAAAAACGGCCGATTGGCCGCTTTTTTGCGTAGAGATCGATTATTTCTTGGGCTTGACTTCGTTACGGCCCAGATTCTTCTTCGTCTCGGTGAACACGACATGCTTGCGCAACTTTTTGCTGTACTTGCGCAGCGCCAATTTCTCCGGCGTGTTCATAGTGTTCTTGCTGGTGTAATAAATCCGTTCGCCGGTTTCCTCTGACACGAGGCCAACGATCTTGCGCTTATCACCTTTTTTAGCCATTGGTTGTTTCGTTACCTTTCTCTGGGACTAGTAGCCACATAATTACGTATGGTATGACACCCGGAAGTCCTCCTGGCAGTGCCAAAATGACGAATAATATCCGGAAGATGACCGGGTCGGTATCGAAGTACTCGCCTAGGCCACCACATATGCCAGCAATCATCTTATCATTGGTCGAACGATAAAGTTTTCTGGCCACGACGATGTATTTTAACAGATGAAAGACCAGTTGTAAACGTAATTGTAATTCGATGGTGTCTAAATACAAAAATAGCGGTTGATCAAACCGCTATCTTGTTCTTCTTGCAAGAAGGATAAGTTTTTGTAAGTGTTCGTTTTTTTAGGCGTTCGCTTACAAAATAAGAGTGTAAACTTCGGCTTGTGGCTTGGTTTACAACGATATGGTATCGAGACGCTTATGCTTTGTCAAGTACTTTTTTGTGATAATTTTATAACCCCGCATCAGCGCGGGGTTAAGGGTGCTTGTGGTCTACTACTTATGAACCATTATTTCTCTCAAGCACAACTATACTTAAGCACCCTGGCTGACCTTTTATCTGTAAAGTTTCTCACAAATTCGTGTAATTGGAGCCGTCTTCGGGATTTGAACCCGAGACCCCTTCCTTACCATGGAAGTGCTCTACCACTGAGCTAAGACGGCATTCGGTGCTGATAACAGAGGAAAGTATAGCGACAAATGCTTATTTTCTCAAGTGTCACTAGGTGATTGCGCATCGTCCTGCCATTTTTGGATATCTTTCATGGCAAAATCGCGCTCAGTGCCCTTTTCGACGTCTATCGCTGTCAGTAGCCACTGCTTGTCCTTGTGCCATTCGGTTGCGCCGAACCATAGCCTAATTGGGGCGATCGTCCGCCAGGCCTGCTCGCCGCGCCAGTTGGTGTAGAGGATTTTGACATGGTTATTGGTGTTGTCCATGTGTGTAACTATAACAAACAGGTTAGTTCAGGATGTATTCCCAGCCCGGCTGCCAGCGCTTGGTTTTGCGCCAATCATTGGCAAACGCCTCTTCCCACGTCATATCGCGCAATAAAACATCAAGTGCCAGCTGGGGCGCTTTATGAGCTACGATGGCGACAGTCTGGCCATCATGGTTTCGCTTAAGTTCTGCTAAGAATTCAGCCGTCCTTTGTTTGACCTGTTCGTAGCTTTCACCATTCGGCATGGGTATATCGATGGACTTTTCCTGTAACGGCTCGACGATATCGTAGTTCTTGCCGTTCAGGTCACCGTAATCGCACTCCCTCAGCCGACTGTCTTGAACTATTTCGTATGTATCACCCCAGGTGATTTTGGCTGAGTCATAGGCCCGTGATAAATCGGAAGTATACACGATATCGAAACGGTGCTGACCAGTCTTGTCACGGAGTTCCTCGGACTGCTTCTTCCCAAGGCCAGAAAGCTCCACATCATTCCAGCCTGACGAAAGGCTCTTCTCATTATCGGTCGTGGTGCCATGTACGAAGTAGATGATTTTCACGGACATACGGCAAGTATAGCAAAAGGGTGGTGAGTTTTAGGGGGATTCGACCTTGCTTCGCGGGGTTGAAACTTCACCATAATAACTTTACAGGGAGAGGGATTCGCCTCGCAGGCGAGCGCAAAATGCGCTGCCTATTGCGACCGGTCTCCCAGGGTCGACCGGCTTCGGGTCGGGGCTTGCCACCGGCAAGCCCGTTCGAATCCCTACTCGCCTCCATAAAACAAAAATGGCCTCCTGTTGGAGACCAATTTTGTTTGGTGCAGGGAGAGGGATTCGAACCCCCGAAGGCGTAGCCAGATGATTTACAGTCACCCCTCGTTGACCGCTTGAGTATCCCTGCAGTTTGAGAGCTAACGCTCCCAACATATAACTATAAGGTGCATCCCTTTTTGAAAAGAAGAGAATAACTTGGAGCCGATGGAGG
>CAZTXZ010000031.1:0-7904 GCA_964617895.1 uncultured Candidatus Saccharibacteria bacterium | reverse complement strand
CTCCCGTACGCCTCTGTCTCGTTTTGCCTTTCGGCAAAAGCTTCGACCCGAGGGCTACGGTCGTCCTCTCAATTTTTCAAACAGTCACATTCGTTCCTTGGTTTGAAAAATTGGGCAAAACCTTCGGCTTTGCAAATGCTGTGTTACAGCTCAAAAATCATAACATAACAGATACAAAAATGGAATCCCCTGCCCGCTACTTGTGATATGGCGTGCCGGAATTGATGGTGCTGGCGCGATACAGGGTCTCTGCTAGCGTCACCATAGCCAAATCATGAGGTAGCGTGAGCTTGGACAGGCTGAGTCGAAAATCGACACTATTTTGCACGGCTGGCGGTAGCCCGTCCGGTCCGCCGATGATGAAACTGACTTCTTGAGCGGCCACGGCTCGTTTGTCCAGGAAGGCGGCCAGCTCCTCGCTGGTCATCTGTTGCCCGTTGATGATCAGGCCGACCTTGTAGGTGCCTTCGGCCGCCTGAAGTATCTTGGCGGCATCGTCGGTGAACTTGTCGGCCAGGTGCGATACCCGGACGGTGTGATAGCGCTTGAGGCGCGACAGATACTCCTCCCAACCGGCTTGGGCGTAGCGGAGTTTGGGTTTGCCGATGGTGATGAGATGAATCTTCATGATTACAGCCTGATGATCCCCATGTCGTGCTGGACGGTCAAGCGGGCCGCCAGATGCGGCGCAGCTTGCATGACTGCCCTGGCGGCCCCGGGGAGTGCTTCGCGGGCGTAGTCGTCGATGATAAGGGTGGCGTGCGGTGTCAGCCGCGGCAACACCAGCGCCAGCGAATCGCGGATGGAATCGTAGAAGTCACCATCCAGGAAAGCGAACGCGATCTGGTCCGGCACGTCGGCGTCCGTCAAGTCGGCGAACCAGCCCTTGTGTACGCTGGGTGGCCTTAGGTGGGCCTTTTGGAACTCGTGCAGAAACTGCTTTTTGCTGACGGCCAGCTCGCCAGCCTGAAACTGAGTCCCGGCGGGACTGGCATCTTCGCTGGTCTTGGCTGGCAGACCCTCGAAGGAATCGTAGACGTGGAACGGGCGGTCATCGTGGAGTTCGTCGAGTAAGCGCCGGATGAAGAGGCTGGTGGTACCGATGTAGCAGCCAAATTCCACTACCGCTCCGTCGGCGTTGGCATCCAGGCACTGCTCTAGCTCGTCGAGGATTATTTGGATTTGGACCGGTGAGACTTGGTCGGATATGACTGAGTGGCGCCGGACCAACTCGTGGCTTACAGAGTTGCCCATAGCTTGTCGAATAGCTCCTTTTGCAGCTGGGCGATGCCTGCGTTATCGATGACGATGCCCGACATGATGTTGGTCTCGTTCATGGAGATGAAAGCGGTCTTGTCGCCGTAGATGATGGTGTAACAGTTGGGTGCCTCGCCGCGCTCGGACTTCATCCATTTTCGATCTGACAACAGGTCCTTTTCTCCACCTGAGCCGACAGCGATTACGCGGACGTTGATTTTCTCGGCGATACGGCGCTGGGTAAAGTTGGGAAAGTTCTGATACATGTGCTGACGCAGGCGTTTGGTAGAAATTACCCGATAATCTACCTTGTGCTCCCGGCAGGTGGCGATGACGTCGCGCAGGATCGCCGCCACGCCCTCGTTGTCTTCGTAGTAAGTGGCGAATTGAATTTCCGTCAGGAGGTCGCGGTAACCGTTGGGCTGCTGGAGCTGCGAGATGTATGTGCCGGCAAGTTGCTCTGCCTGGAGGGCGCGCGTCTGCCGTTCCTTGAGTAATTCCAGGATGACCTTGGGGTCGGTCGCCTTGTAACGCCGTTGCTTGCCGACCTCTATGAAACCGACCATTCCCTCCCCGGCCAAGGCCTTGATAGATTCGTAAACGGAGCCGCGATTGATGCCGGTATCCGCAGCCAAAGTGCGCAGTGAACTTTGGGGGCGTTGGACCAGCGCCTCGTAGACTCTTTTGTCACGATTCGTCAGGCCAATTTCCTCGAAACTAAACATGTCTGTCATTGTCCACAGATTGTACCACGATACAAAGCAAATTTGGTGTCAAAAAAATCTAACCGTTCACGGTGGACGAGCGTGATATTTGTCAATCCCAAGTCGGTGGCAAAAATATGTTGCCACTTTAGATGGGATTTCTGGGTCTACGGCAGTACCATAACCTAGTTTTCTAAAGGAATATGACTATGGTTGATGTTGAACGACCAGCTTTGCAGCTGGAACAAAGCCCGGCTGGTGCAGTCGATATACTCGATGTACCGCGCGACTATGAGCAGATAATGCCTGGTGCCGTGCAGGCACTTGGCAGGCTTGGCTACAATGTGTCGTGCATGAGCGTACACCCCAATCGAATCGAGGGTATCGATCTGTCCGAGGCCCAGGGACGGGTCTGGGGTTTTTGGCCACGGCTTGACGATGAAGCCCGCACTAAACTGTCGGAGCACCTAGGTGCTACTGTTCTACCCTTCGAGACACCCGAAGAGTCTAGCCAAGTAGCGGCTTAGCTGAAGGTAGCTCACCCCAGTCGGTCGTGTAGCGTTGGCTGGCAAGATTTCGGCGTGGCCGCCAGGCCTGGCTGAGCTGTTCGGCAGCATAGCGGATATGCCCGTTGCCAAAACGGGCGTTGATATCGTCGAGCGCGCGCATGCGCCGCTGGCTGCGGCCAGCCTCGGTGGTATCGACCACCCCAAACAAATCAGATTGGAGAGCGTCGGCGGGCTGCAAATCGTGCAGCAGCACGTCCGCCTTGTGGTAGCTCAACTTTGGATTGAATGACGACTTGAGAGCGGTCACGAGTTGGCTGCACAGGCTGCCGGTATCGGCTGATGGGGTCGTTAGATTGATATTAGTGACGACTTGGCGGTAGCCGGGTTTATTACGGTTGGTGCGCAGCAGCACCATGGCCTGGCGGGCTAGCTGGCCGTCTTGGCGCAAGTGGTAGGCGGCCCGGGCTGTCAGGTTGGCGATAGCGGACTCTATGACGGCCAGATCGCTGGTATCCTCGCCGAATTGCCGTCCACGCATGACCATGCGCTGGGGTTTGTGAGTAGTCTGGATTGGCAGGCAGGGTTCGCCACGTAACTCGGCGACCATTTGGCGGCCACGGATGCCCATGAGCTGCCGGGCATAACGAGGTGGCAGGTTGGCCAGGTCCATGGCCGTGTGCACGTCTATGGCCCCGAGTTGGGGTGCCAGACGCCGTCCCACGCCCCAGACATCACTGGCCGGGATATGTGGGAGGTGGTGATGGGTGGTCTGGGCGTCCAGTAGTGCCAATGCCCCACCTAATTCCGGCAGCTTCTTGGCGCGATCGGTGGCGATCTTGGCCAGGGTCTTGCTGGGGGCTATGCCGACGGATACCGGCAGGCCAATCTCCCGCCGGATGCGTTTGTGCAGTTGCCTGCCCCAGGCGTCGTAATCGGCTATATCAAGCGATGTCAGGTCAAGGAACGATTCGTCGACGGAATAAACCTCGATGTTGGGTGTGACGCGCCGCAGGACATCGGTGATACGCTGGCTGATATCGCCGTACAGTTCAAAGTTGGCCGAAAAGCTGATTACCCCTTGGGCACGGAACAATTCCCGATATTTGAACACCGGTGCGCCCATGGGGATGCCGAGGGCCTTGGCTTCGTTGCTGCGGGCGACGGCACAGCCGTCGTTGCTGCTGAGTACGACGACCGGCTTGCCCTCGAGGTCCGGGCGGAACAGGCGTTCGCAGGATACGAAGAAATTATTGCAATCGATCAGGGCCAGTATGTTGTTTTTCATGATTGATTCTCCTTAGCTTGATTCCCCATGTCCACGGTTGCCGGGACATCACAGTACGCCAATTCTTTTGGCATAGCCCAAACACCCATGCTACTTTTCTCTTGAAAGAAAAGTAGCCAAAGCCCAGCACGTAGCCCTGGTCAATCTTCACGCCCCTGGTTGCCGGGATGTCCCGGCAGACACCTTCTTTTGGCATTGCCCAAAAGAAGGCAAAAAGCTAGGCCCACATACGTTTCCGCCGGGCTTCTCCCTGGCCAGGTGAGTTTGGCCAAAGACCGCCTCACAAGGCCTGCTACCAGCAGGCCTTGTTTCGTTGAACGTACTTTGGCCAGCCAAGCCCACTCACCTGACCATTCCGAAGCTCGGGTAAGCCGACGGGCCGACTAGCCCCAAGCCCATGCCAAAACGAGACAATCTTTCCACCAAAACAAAGCCTGGGGTTTCTTGGCCATCTCGACGTTCCTGGCTTAAGCTGTTGTCTTTCGACAACCCTCATGGGTGAGGACTGTCTGAGTGAAGCCGTTAGGCGAGCGAGTTCCACAGCCCGTTGTCGCAAAGGACAACAGTTGACCAAGAACCAAAGAGCCGGCCTTGAGCTTTTGTCTACTTTTGGGTCAAGCCAAAAGTAGGTGGCCTGCCGGGCCAGCCCGGCAATCATGGTCATGGATTGGCCCGGTACTGGTGGATTATGGCAGTCACGACGCCCCATGGGCGGCCGATGACTAGGCGCTTGGCGCGCAGTAGGACGAACTCGTCGTCCGGCCAGGCCACGACCAGGTCGTCGGGGTGCGGCGGCAGCGCTCGGTCGACGATGGCTATGTCACCGTCAAACACGCCCTGCTCTTCCCAATTTCCGCCCTGCAGCCGGAAGTAGTAAGTGCTGCTGGGTCGTGGTGACAGTAGCGTGTCGAGGCTGAGGGTGGGGCGGCGGTGATCTCGGCTGGCGGCCGGGTTCGGAAAGCCGGCGTGAGTGGTGACTTCGCTGAGTCCGTCGATGCCGGGCTGTATATCATCAAAGATATCCATGATGGCAACCTTAACGGACGATATCATTCCGGCAATTCATCGGCTGGGCGTGGATGATGACACCGGTGCGCTCGCTGATCGCGCAGCTGTTTGGGTATACGCGTCGCATGATTTATCCCCTTGCCTTCATGCCGACGAGTGTCCATCGGTCTTCGCTGTGGCGTAAGCGGTAAGTGTTGTCGCCGTCGCTCATATCGAACAGCTGGACCATTTGCTGCCCTTTCCGTACCAGGTAGCTAAGCCCGTCGGCGAAAGATACCAGACTGCCATCGAACTCGATCTGGCGCGGGTACGAGCGCATGTTGGCCGTACCCTTGGCGAAATAAAAGGCATTGACGTTTACTTCTTTGTTTATGGGAAAAAGTTCGGTGTTCGTGTTCATGATGCAAGCTCCTATCTAAGACTTCTGCGCCAGTCGGCAAAGTTAGCCGCTCTGATGGGGCCCGCGAAAGTCTAGTTAAATTAATAAATGAAAGAGAGACTGGATGCGCATTTTCGCGACCAGCGAACGGATTAGAGAGGAGCTATTTACCGGAGTACGAGGGGACCGTTCTACGCCTGTACTACAGAGGTAAGTCGCTTGCTTGCTAGGTGGCAAAACAGTGACGATTCGGCTACCCGACCGGGCCCAGAAAAGTATGCCTGCCAAAACGTGAATAAGTCTGTGCGGAGGAATTCGTAGAGTCTACAAAAGCCCGCCCATGGCTACGCCTTATTATACGCCGCATTTTACGGGCCGCAATACGGTCATGCCTAGAAATCGGGGTAAAATTTACACTTTCAGCTGGTCGAGGAACGTGACTAATTCGTGAGGTGTGATCTCGGCCTTCACCAGATAGCCATCGGCTTGGCTTTCGATGTCGCTACGGACTTCGTCGCGTTGCTCAAGGTTGGTGGTGATGATGATCTTGCCGTGTAGCTTCGGGGTTTTCTTGGGGTCACGCAAGACGCGGAGAACGTCGATGCCGGTGATGGTAGGAATCATCAGGTCCAGCAGGATGATGTCGTATTTGTCGGTCTGGGCGGCTTCGAGACCTTCCTTGCCGTCCATGACGATGGTTGCTTCGTAGCCAGCCCTGGTCAGGGCGCGCTGGTACAGTTCACCGATGAAGTGCTCGTCTTCGATGCACAGGACGGTCTTGGTCGGTCGAGCGGGGTGGGATTGTTTGGTGGCTTCCATATTTCCTTTCAGTGTAGCAAAGGCTGCCTGCCGGCGCCATGTTAGCCGCGGTATAGCGAGTGGTTCTTGATCCAGCCGTGAGGGCTACGGGTTATTTCCTTGTTGCCGGGGTGTTTGCGCTCTTCGTCGAGACGAGCGTAAGGCACGACGGTGAAACCGAAGGTGCTGCCCTCGTTCTCTTTGCTGCGGACCCAGATGTGGCCGCCATGGGCACCGATGAGGGCCTTGCACAGATAGAGACCTAGTCCGGTGCCGCCAATCTGGGCGCGGTTGCGGTGGTCGCGGTAGAACTTGGTAAACAGATTGGGAATGATGCTGGCCGGGATACCCATGCCCCAGTCTTGCACGGTCGTCTCGACCATACCGTCTTGGGTGAGGTGGGCGTCGATGCTGATCTTCATGCTCTTGCCGGAGTACTTGATGGCATTATCGATGAGGTTGTTTATGACTTCCTGGATACCGACCCGGTCGACGCCGACCGTTGGTAAGTCTTCGGCAATGTTTACTTCGAGAGTTATGCCTCGGACCGAGGCGCGCAGCTGCATGGTGTCGATAGCCCGTTTTAGTACGACCGGCCAAGACTCTTCGTGGAGCTGCAAGACGAGCTGATCGCCATCGATGCGGGCGACGTTGAGTATATTGTTGACGAATTCGGTCAGTTGGTCCGAACTGGCGCGCATCTTGTGCATGAAGTCGGCCAGCTCTGGTGCTAACTGAGGGCTCAACTCTTCCTCGAATACCTCGATGTAGCCTCGCAGCAAGGTCAACGGCGTACGCAACTCGTGAACGGCCAGGGCGATGAAGCTGACAGCCTGGTCGTCCTGGCTGTATTGGTCGGTGTGGTCAAATAGCACCAGCATGGTTTCCAACTTGTTGGGATTACCCTGATTGTAATAAGCCGCCAGATCGAATAGGCGCGCCGGGCGCTTGTCGGCGACGTTCAGGCGGACGCGCTCCCACAGGCTGCTGGCGACGGCATTTTGGCGCTGGACTTGCTCGAACCAACCATCAAAGGTGCTTTCGCTCGGGAATGACATGTCGAGGACGGAATACAGGTTTTGGCCGACGATTTCCTCGACCTTGTAGCCGAGATACTTAGCGGCCGGTTCGTTACAAAAGACGATGTTCTGCTCGGCATTGAGGATGAAGAGCGGCAAAGGCAGGTTTTGGAGGACGAACTTTGCCTCGGCGCTGGCTTCGGCCACCTTGCGGCTGCCGGGATGCTCGGCCCGGGTTGCCATTTGGTATATCTCGGCTGTCAGGCTGGCGACTAGGTCCCTGCCCAGGCGCAAGGCATCGACGTTCGGCGCGGCCACCGGGCGGTTGCCGGGGGCGATATGGAACACTGCCTGCCAAACGGCCCGGAGCGGCGACAAGATGAAGCCGGAAGTGGCCAGCCCAAGTACTATCGGCATCAAGATGGCCAAAGTCAGCAGGACGATCAACAGGACGGTGTCGTCGAGGTGAAGATATTCGGTGTTGACCCACCACATCTCTATCAAAATCAGGTTGTTGAGCAGAACGACCAAGAAGAGGTGTCGTGCGACCTGGTTACGAAGTAGTTCGAGGCGGTCCATCGGGTTTATTTATAGGTTACTTCGCCGTTCTGTGCCATGACGCTGATCCAGGTCTGGCCCGGATTGAGCGCTATGACTGCTCCAGTGCTATCCTTGAGTACGAATTGCTGATCGCGGGCGGCCCGTGTCCAGGTGCCCTTGGTAACAGTGCCGTTCTGGAAGACATACAGGCTACCGCTGCCGGTCGACTGATAGGACGAATGGTAATTATCGCTCGTTTTCGAGTAGGCCATGACCATGGCGATGACGACCTTGGGTGAGTTCTGGGATTTGCGACCCTGTGCGTCGACGCTCATGTGGGCGGCTCCTCCCTCGGAGCGCTTGTAGTCGTTCTTGGTGGCGTCATAATCATATCTGACGTCGTAG
>CAZTXZ010000030.1:0-7951 GCA_964617895.1 uncultured Candidatus Saccharibacteria bacterium | reverse complement strand
AGTAGTGCCTAGGGACTGCTGCCTACATTCAACCGAATGGTAGAGTTTGGCCGGCTCTCGTTTGCAACCCTGGCAAACCAGCACCAGATCGTTACAGCTAGCTAGCGCGCAGTTTTCGTAGTTGGAGGTGGCGCCCTGACAGTGGATACACTCACCGATTGTCTTGGGATGATCAGAGAAGTCGATAGTCATGCGATCGTCAAAGACCCGCAAACTACCCTCCCACAACCCATCATCACCATAGGCTTCGCCGTATTTCACGATACCGCCATCTATCTGATACACATCCGTAAAACCACGGCTTATCATCAGGCTGCTTAGGATTTCGCAACGAATTCCGCCGGTGCAGTAGGTCACGACTTTCTTGTGCTTGAGTTCGTCATATTTGCCGCTTTCGAGTTCCGGAATAAAGTCGCGCGAGGTCTTGGTATCGGGCACGACGGCATTCTTGAACTTGCCGATAGCCGCTTCGTGCGCGTTCCGGCCGTCAAAAAACACGACATCATCACCAAACTTCTCAACCAACTCATGGACCTGTGTTGGCTTGAGGTGCTTGCCGCCGCCGACGACACCATGCTCGTCAACTTTGGTTTCCTCTGGGGCATGAAAACCGACGATTTCTTTGCGGGCCCTGACACTCAAGCGCGGAAAGTGCTCGCGACCGCCCTCGCTCCACTTGAAGACGATATCCTTGAATGACGGATAACTTTTGGTGGCCTTGATATAACTTTTGAGGTCAGAGATATCGCCGCCAACCGTACCATTGAGTCCATGCGGACTTACCAGAATCCGTCCGCGCAAATCAAGGCTCTCGCAGAGTGTTCTCTGCCAAAGCACCATCGCCCGGGTATCGGCGATAGGGGCGAATTTGTAATAAAGCAGTATCTTTTGCATGAAATCCTATTGTACCCGATTAACGCGTGGCGGTCAGCCACAGGGCGTAGAGTGCCAGGGCGATGGTCAGGAAAGTCAGCAGGGCTAATACGGCCGGGGACACTGAGGTTTGCTGGCTGGAGCGCATGTTTGACCTGGCGCGAGAAGAAGTCGCCTTCGGGTTCACGCCGGGCAAATCGACCGACGATGAGTCGGTGCGGTGCTGTGCGAGCGATTGCTGCGAGACTCCACCGCCCCTGACACCGGACGGATCGTCCAACATCGCTTGGCGTAGTTGGGGATCGCGCTCGAACCGTAATTCTTTGATTAAAAACTCTCGGGCCAAAACCCGACGCATATCGTGTCCGGCCTTGTACTCCTGGACCAGGCGGCGCAGCCCGCTTTCGTCGACCAGACGGGCATCGTACACCCGGCGCAAGTTCGACTCACCCACACGAATGTTGGCGCTCTCGTTCAAGAGTTCTTGGCGACTCATCTCGGCGACTGGGGTGTGTATGGTCAGCGCCCGCTCAGCGGCAATCCCGTGGTCGGAAATCGGCGTCCGGGGCCGGCGCTCCATGACTGGAGCGGCAGTGGCCGAAACCGCAGCCCGTTCAATCCTGGCCGGAGTGCTATCTACGCGCGCTTCCGGGATCGCCGGACGCTGCTGCGCCTCGTTCAGTTTCGTGGCCCTGGCCGCCTGCTCGGAGGCGTAGGTTTCGCGCCGGTGAGATTTGACCGTCCGTTCAAGCTCAGCCTCTTTTCTCATGACTTGCTGCTGTACTTCGACGACTTGTTTCTCGAGCGCTTGTTGGACCCGGGCCATACGCTTCTCGGTCTTGATGCGTCCGCGTCGGCGTCCAATTAGATAGCCTACGATACCTCCCACCAGCAAACCACGTTGTTGCGCTCGTTTTTCGTAATACAAGGCCTCATCGACGGGAATCGTACGTTCACTAGCGGCGGCGACGTGAGCTGCCGCCGATAGAGCTTCCGTGGCCACGGTGCTGGCGTCTGTTTCTTGATGACGGCGTCGTGGCTCTTCGGGATTTGGCGCCGAATGCCTAGGCGTACGAGGCGGTGGTGGTGGAGTGTTTGCGGCAGTGTCACTAAGTGGAATCGTCGCTTCGTGCGTTAATTCGATGGGTGCTTCGGCGCCGGCAGCCGCCCGTGAGGGCCCAACAGCTTCTTCGTATGAGCTCTCGATGGCTTCTTCGACAGACACCTCTCCATCGGCCGCACGGGCCAAGCGCTCGCGCAATGTTGCCAAGAACGCCACTGCCGCGTTGTGTGCCTCTGGCATATTCTCATCGTGCTCGGCTGCCGTCAGCTCCTCTTCGGCTAGCTCATGTAACCTCTCCTCGACATAAGCCTCGGTCGTGACGATTTGTTCCTGCTCCGACAACTCATCGACCGGGCGATCTGCTTCCAGCTGATCGTTATCCTCGATTCTCTCGTCGGTCGTATCTTGCTCGCTCCCCTCATCCAATTCGCGCGGCTTGTCCTCTTCGGCCGACTGACCCGTCAACTTCTGCCAAATCGAACGCTCTTCCTTGGGCGGAGCGTTGACTGCTTGGGGTTTGTCGATATTTTTGGCAGCCAAAAATCGAGCAACATCTTTTGCCTGCTGCTTCTTTTTCTTGGCGCTTGAGTCGTCGTCATCGCTCTCAAACGTATTGGTCGCCTCCTTGGCTGGAGGCTTAAACCTGTCGTGTTCCATGTTGCGTAGGCTCGCAACCTGTAAAATGGTTGCGTTCTTTACTACGACAGTATATGATACGGGGTATTATTTAGCAATTAAGCTGGAGCGGCGAAAAACCATGTTTACCCCAAAACTACCTGTGCTTGGCATCGTCGCTACCGCGACCTGCTAATATCTCTCGTAAATAACAAGTCCTAACCAAAAATTTAACCAATCCATTTCCCAATTGACTTCGCAGGAGGCGAAGTGTCATGACCAAACATCCAGCCAAACCTAACCTCGTCGCGTCCTTTTATTGGCGTCGTGTAATGCGTTATCCGCGATATGTCATCGCGCTGGGTATAAGTTTGCCCATAACCGTCCTGGTTAATGGCTATCTGCCGGCCTTGATCCTGGCCGATGTCCTAAGCCGCCTAGCCTCGCATGATTACCAATCCAATCGACTGTGGGATAGTTTTGGAACATCTCTGGTCGGGTATGCCATTTTAGTACTGGGTGGCATATTACTGTGGCGCGTCGTCGACCACTTCATGTGGCGCCTGGAGGCCAACATCCAGCGAGACCTGGCCGAAGAAGTCTTCGATCACATGCTGGACGAGACGGCCGATTTCCACGCCAACAATTTCACCGGTTCGCTAGTTTCGCAGACCAACAAACTACTTGGCAGCTACGTCCGCATTGCCGACACGACAGCGTTCCAGGTCTACCCGATGATTGCCGGCGTCATCATCGTCGTCATAATACTGTTGCCTCGGGCACCGCTTTTCGTGTTGTCACTGCTCATCTACGTGCTCATCTTTTTGCTGATCGCTTTCAAGATTTCGAAACCCGTTCGCCGAGTCGGCACCAAGTACGCCTCGACCGAAAGCAAACAGACCGGCCTACTGGCCGACGCTATCACCAACGCCATGGCCGTCAAAAGTTTTGCCCGCGGGCAGTACGAACGCGCCAGGTTCCGCAAAGCCACTAACACAACTCATTCCGCCCTGATGGACGTCGCCAGGTTGCACCAGATACAAATGAATGGCCTGGGCATGTTGACGCGTACGATTTCCGCCAGCTCACTAGCGACAGCGGTGATTTCGGTGATGTTTTTCCGGGCCAACGTGGCCACCGTGTTCTTGATATTGAGCTACACCGCGAGCATCGTCGAGCAATTATTCGCGTTCGGCAACAACAGCTTGCGTAACTACAACCGCGCGATTGGTGATGCGACCGACATGGTCGTGATATTGGGGCAGACTCCAGCCGTCCAAGATCCGGAGAATCCGGAGCCCAGCCGAATCGAGCGCGGTATCATCGAGTTCGATGAGGTGACTTTCGTCCACAATGGCGCCACTAAACCAATCTTCGATAAGCTCAGCATCAAGATAAAAGAGGGCGAGAAAATCGGTTTGGTTGGCCATTCCGGCTCCGGCAAGACCAGCTTTACCCGACTATTGCTGCGGTTTTCCGACGTCCAATCGGGCGAAATTCGCATAGATGGACAGAACACTCGCGCCATAACTCAGGACGATTTACATGCCAAACTGGCCTACGTTCCCCAGGAACCGTTGCTATTCCACCGCTCGATTGCCGAGAATATCGGCTACGGCAGCCCATCGGCCGACCAGGCGGACATCGAACGGGTAGCCAAGCACGCCCACGCTCACGAATTTGTCAGCCAGCTGCCAAGCGGCTACGAAACGCTGGTCGGCGAACGTGGCGTCAAGCTGAGCGGCGGCCAGCGCCAGCGTGTCGCTATCGCCCGGGCAATGCTCAAGGATGCCCCGATACTCGTGCTTGACGAAGCCACCTCGGCGCTGGACAGCGAAAGCGAAGTGCTCATCCAGGATGCGCTGTGGAAGTTGATGGAAGGCCGCACCACCATCGTCATCGCTCACCGTCTCAGCACCATCCAGCACATGGACCGCATCATCGTCCTCGACAACGGCAAGATAGTCGAAGAAGGTTCGCACAAGACGCTGCTCAACAAGAAGGGCGTCTACGCCAAGCTGTGGGCTCACCAAAGCGGCGGTTTCATCGAGGAGTAGAATGAATAGATATGTCCAAATCCGCTAAGCCTTCCGATACGACCAAACCCAAAAATAAACTCTACGTCAAGGAAACCCTTCGCCTGTACTGGCGCGAAACCTGGCACTACAAGAAATGGTCCATGATGTCACTGGGCGTTCCCTTGGGTGCTGTGTGCATGAGCGTGCTAGCGCCACTGTTCGGTAGCAAGGTTTTGGCCTCGCTAGTCACGAATCGTGAAGATACGATGGTATATTTTGTCTGGTTCGTCGGCGTGAGTTTGCTTGGTCTAGTTTTCAATGGGTTTGGCATTACGTCTAACATGAGACTTCAGTCAAACGTCATGCATAAACTACACACCATGATGATGGAGCGACTGCTGCAGCGCAGCGCCGGCTTCTACGCCGACCGCATTGGCGGCAAGCTCGTATCCGACGCCGTGGATTTCGTCGGCAACTACAGCACCCTGATGGTGCAGGCTTTCATCAAAGCTAGCGCCCTGCTAGTCGTCGTCGTGGTCGGCCTGACTGTACTAGTGGTGTCTTCGTGGCAACTTGGGCTACTCATCTTGACCATACTGCTCATCCTGACGATCCTGACCATTCAGGAGAATCGACTCAAGCGTAATTTACGCGCCAAGCGGCTCAAGGCATCCAAGGAAGTCATCTCGCACCTGTCGGATAACCTGGTAAACGCCATTACGGTCAAGACATTTGCCCGCGAGCACCATGAAAACACTAGGGCCACAGAGCTCTCTGCCAAAGTGCGGGATTTGCGCCAACGCGACTGGGTACGGGCGACCAAAAACGAAAATTATCGTATTGGGGTATTGATCGCCGTTCAAATCCTGTTGATTCTCACTCTGATAAATATGACCAGGAATGACCCATCAATTCTTGGTCCCGGTATTTTTGCCTTCACCTACAGCATCACGCTGCTGGCCAGGTTCTTTGAAGTAGGCTCGCTGATTCGGATGGTTGATGAAGCGCTCATAAATGCCTCGCCCATGACTGAGATTTTGTTGCAGCCGGTAGAAATTGCCGACGCGCCGAACGCGGCCAAGCTTACGGTGACCAAAGGGTCAATCGAGATGAATAACGTCGGTTTCGCCTACCCGCACAACGGCAAGCACGCAAGCGATCGAGTATTTAGCGAGTTTTCTCTCAATATTAGCCCTGGCGAACGAGTGGGTCTGGTTGGTCACAGTGGCGGCGGCAAATCGACACTGACACGCCTGCTGCTTCGCTTCGATGACATCCAAGAGGGTAGCATAACTATAGACGGACAAGATATAAGTAAGGTCACGCAAACCAGCCTGCGCGAGGCAATTTCGTATGTCCCGCAAGAGCCGCTGCTATTTCATCGTTCATTAAGGGAAAATATTGCCTACGGCAAACCCGAGGCCTCGCTCGAAGACGTCAGGCACGCCTCCAGACAAGCGTACGCGCTCGATTTCATCGAGAAATTGCCCGAAGGTTTCGACACCATCGTCGGTGAACGCGGTGTCAAGCTGAGCGGCGGCCAGCGCCAGCGCATAGCCATTGCCCGGGCAATCCTCAAAAACTCGCCGCTACTGGTGCTTGACGAGGCAACTAGCGCACTCGACAGCGAGAGTGAGGTCGCCATCCAATCCGCCTTGTGGGAACTCATGCGTGAGAAGACAGCTATCGTCGTTGCCCACCGCCTCAGCACCATCCAGCGGCTCGACCGCATAGTCGTCATTGATAACGGACAGATCGCCGAGCAAGGCACCCATAAGGAACTC
This sequence comes from uncultured Candidatus Saccharibacteria bacterium, assembly GCA_964617895.1. Classification (GTDB taxonomy): domain Bacteria; phylum Patescibacteriota; class Saccharimonadia; order Saccharimonadales; family UBA4665; genus UBA6224. The sequence goes on along the minus strand of CAZTXZ010000030.1, from coordinate 1,598 downwards.
CTCGAAAACAGCGGCATCTACGCCAAGTTGTGGGGACATCAGTCTGGCGGATTCATCGAAGAGTAGTCATGAGAATGTACAATACATCATCCAGCAACCTCGGCACATTCTGGCGGATGCTTGCACTTGACTACCGGCTACGACCCGGCCTAGTCATTGGTTACTTCATGGCGGCGGCACTCGAAATCGCTAGCTTCCTAGTTACTCTCTACGCCAGCGCACAATTAGTTGGTCAGCTAGCGGCATATGTAGGGGATGGTAGTACATCGTCTCTATGGTTCTGGCTATGGGTGGATATCGCAGCAACAGCTGGTATTACTATCGCTTTCTGGTTGATGGACTGGATGAAACGTTTACTCTACTTCCACCTCGTCCAGTGGTCCACCCGGCATTTCATGCTTCTGACATGCCGTCTCGACATTCCCGATTTTTACGATATCGAGTTACGCAACAAGCTCAACAAAGTACAGAGCGGCTATACTTGGCAAATTCCCGCATTTTCTGAGACCTGTCTGGATTTGACATATGGTGTGGTCAGGTTCGTGGCAACTGCGGTCGTTGTTGCGGCTATTGCCTGGTGGGTCGTACCTCTTATCATCGTTTGTTTGTTGCCATCACTATTGGTCGAACGACGATTTGCTAAAATTCGTTGGTTTGTGTGGGACGCAGAGGGCGATTCACGCCACATCTTTTGGGGCATGGAGTGGCTATTACGCCAAGCCAAAAGCCAGATGGAAATGCGCTCAATGCAAACACAGAATTACATACTAAATCGTATAGACGTCCTGAATGACCGGTTCTACGGAAAGCAGATTGGCCAGTTGCGTCGGGCTCAAAAGATCATGGGACCGGCGAAACTTTTCGAAGCAGGAGGAACGGCCGCCGGCTCAATCGTACTGCTGACTCGTTTCATCAATGGTTCATTGGGTCTCGAGCGTTACTTATTTATGTCTGGGGCGCTACTGCGCATTGGCGGATCGTTGAGCGCCATATTCGGAACGTTGGGGCGGATGCAAGAGCATATGCTATTCGCGCAAAGCTACTTCGAACTCATCGATCTTCAGCCAAAGCATGTCGACAAGCCCAACTCCATACGACTCAGCGCCGATAAACCGCCGCAAATAGAGCTACGCGACGTTAGTTTTACTTACCCCGGCGCCAAACAAGCCGTATTTACGCGCCTCTCATTGGTGATAGAGCCTGGCGAACATCTTGCAATAGTTGGCGAAAATGGTGCCGGCAAGAGCACTCTAATCAAGTTGCTGATGCGCTTCTATCAGCCGGATTCCGGACAAATCCTGATTAATGGAGTCGACTTACAAGACGTAAACATCGATTCGTGGTATCAGCAGTTAGCCACTCTATTTCAGGCCTTTAATGAATATCCGCTATCTATAGCCGAAAACATTACGATTGCTCGGCCCGAATACGCCAAGGATATCAAACGGCTGGAGAGTGCAGCATCAGCCAGCAGTGTCGATGATCTTGTTGCTAGTTATAAGCACGGCTGGGAGACCGTGCTCGACAACAGCTTCGAAAAAGGCGTTGAGCCCAGTGGCGGACAGTGGCAGCGCGTCGCCCTGGCACGTGCGTTTTAC
>CAZTXZ010000029.1:0-8165 GCA_964617895.1 uncultured Candidatus Saccharibacteria bacterium | reverse complement strand
CCAGGAAGGTATCCAAAAAGCCCAACGATACAAGGCTGAGGCCATCAGCGCTGTCATCGAGGGGCTGCAGGGTCGTCAGGTAACGCAGCAGGACCGAGTGCGGCCAGAGATACATGACGAGTACGTGTCCGGAATCGACGTTAGTACGCTAAATACATGGACTACCGCAAAATTGGAAGATTTCCAGGCAACAATCGGTGCCAAAATTGCAGCCGAGCATGGTGATGTAGGCACAAGACCTAGTCCTGATGACCCCTTGGCGGTAGACCTGAGAAAGATAAGCCAGATACTCGCACTTCGCGATAACCGGTCCAGCGATGCCGAAGCCAAGAGGAAAATGCTTGCCGCCTACAATAGTATGAAGGAGTGGAACGAGCAATACCCGCCAGAGGAAAGGGTTCACATCGTCTCGGGACCGAATGGTAACGCAATCCCGTTTGCAGCCCTGATAGCCGCGTCCGGTGGCACCGTTCGCCAGGTATCGACCGAAGGATTGTCGCTATCTAACGCAGTCCGTCGGTTCTGCCTTAATCTGTCAGGGAAAGACGACAAGGCTAACACTATTGATTACCCGGAGCAAGAGCACAGTGCTCGTCGCGACACTGAGCATGGCATACTCATCGGTACGGGCTGGGGACCGCCGCTCGGTATGGATCCCCAGCAGTGGCTGGATCGGATCTCGACAGATGGTATCAGCGTGATGCCACTACGAAGAGATTCTGGCTGGTCAAAATTTGCCGGAGACATCATGGAAATCGTCAACAGGCCACATAACCAGGGCAAGTACATCGTAGAGGAAGTGGGCAGCGCCGACATCATCGTATATCCGGAATTCAGTTTCGATGAAGGCGGCGATGACGATCGAGCACGAGCGCTCGTTATTACCAGGACGGGTAGCGAGACATACCGAAGGCTGTCCGAACGATTGCGTTAGCGGGTACCACCAGTCCAAACTGTCTCAGCAAATAGAGGCTGCCGGTTGGCGCGCACTCAGATGTCCGACTAAATCCCCTTTAGCATGTGCATAAGGCCATCGCGGCCGTTGATATAGTAGGCATTACGGGCCGTTGCGATGATGGCCGGCAAGTATTTCGGATCGTTATTTATCCGTTCCGCGACCTTAGGGTCTGAAGCTTTACGACGTTCGACGAATCCTCTGACTGCTATCTCGACAGCAGATACTAGGCTGTCACTATTATCACCCTTAAACCGATCGAAGAGCTCCCCCGCCTCTTGGATGGCAGTCTCGTGGGTAGCGTCTGGCGTGCTAGCAGCAGCTTCGGCGGGACGAGTGGATGGGTTTGCTGGGGCTTGTGGCGCTGCGCTAAGGGTGGTTTGTCGAGCTTGTTGCCGTGGAGCTGTACCCGCCGGAGGCGCTGGTTGTGCGTTGCCAGTTTGTGGCGCTGCCTGTGGTGCTTGGTTATTGAAAGCGTGAAGCGTTTCTTTCATCGTGTCCATGTAGGCAGCAAACCATGATAGGTTCGGGTCACCCTTCTTCGAAAGTCCCAATGCCTCACCGACCATTATCCATCGTCGCATATCGTTCGGTTCGTACTGCGTTACTCTTTGCATTGCCTCGTGCAAATCCCTGCCGCTATCCGAGCCCAGAATAGTCCGAAGGACGGTTGCCCGGTTGGCGGGAACCTGATATGACTCGCCATTGACGGCCGCGGGGATTCGGGTCAGGGCATCGCTCAGCTCTTTTGCGGTAGGCATACCAAACTGTCGACTCGACGTATTTTTCGACTGCACGGTCGCAATTGCCTCGTCGAGCCCAGGTATGTTAGCCGTAGGGTATGGGAGGTAGCTAGAAGGGTCAGGTGGGTTGTCGGCATACGGTCGTCGTAGCGACCGACCGAGCGCGGCAACTACCAGCTCCGGTACCACGAAACCGGTGCCCGGATTTTGCCCGGCAATCGGAACGCCGTCGAACGACATGGCGACATCATTCGTGACCGCTGTCTCAAGCTTCATGGTGTTATATTTTGTTCTAACGGCTTCCGCGCGATCAGCAACCGCTTTTTGGGCGGCTAGTTGCATCACCAGGGAGGCTTCCCTTTCCGTCAATTGGGCAAGTCGCTGCTTAGCCTCTTCGGGCATGGACGGCAGTGGACTGTCGGTTACTCTGGCCAAGGTATCGACGAAAGCGTAGATATTCAGCCAGTCGGATCGTAATTGTTCACGCTCAGCCGCATCCATCTCCTTGCCTGTCGGCAGGAGGCCATCAGGTGTGTGGAAACCATTGCGCACCTGTACCTGGCCCACTTTGGCAGGAGATTCACTCGACTCAGCCATCGGAAGATGCACTAAGGCCGGCTCGGACATGCCACTCTTTGCCACCAGGAAGTTACCTTGGGGCAGTTCGGCTACATCCTTGAACCGGGGAGAACTTTCGTCAATGCCAACGCTACTCAGTAAGGCCTTACGCGTCACATCACTCGGCGTAGCGCCCATGAAGATTAACGCTGCGTTATCCGTCATATCTTTGTGGATCTGTTCGGCACTTTGCGCGATGATGACCGTGCCACGACCATAGCCACGCGTTTGTCGGGCAATGCTACCAAAGAACTTCGCCAACTTCGCATCAGCAGACTCTGGGCCACCTTCCGAACCGAATACGCTCTGCCCCTCTTCGAAATAGTCGTTCGAGCTAAGCGGCAGGTCTCGGTCTCCATTAGCCGCACGCTTCATGATGTCGTGCTCCATACGCTTCATGTACAGCAGGGCCATCAAGAACTTACGGTCTTCGGGATTGGCGATATCAGAGAAGTCAAGGTGCACGACCTGACGGTTATCGCATAAATCAGCAATGTCGAGAGTATTACGGCTGCCAAGGTGCGGTCCGATGACACCGCTCTGCATGGATCGCAGCCGGGCCGTCAGGAAACCTTTGACGTTCTTTTGGACATCGCCACCTTCGCCATAGATACTGGTCTCGGCCAAAACTTTGTCGACAAACTCATCAAAATCCGCAATGCCGGCCTCATCGGGGTCGATATCGCCCGGACGGAGCTTTCCTCTCTCGTCACGGAGGCCATGTCCAATTTCGGTCGCGAGTTTCTGGGCGGCCGCACTGGTTAGTTGCGGGAAAGGTTCCTCGGCACTAGTGGCAAATAGTAATGCCATCATCGCCAGCCTGAGGTGCTGCTGCATCGGGAAACCAGGTTCGGGCTCCATCAGCCCCAGGCCGACCATCGGATAGTCGCTATTCCCGAAGCGAATGGATGTTACTTCTACATCTTCACTCAGAATTTCGCCGATGTTTCGGTGCTGCGGTCGCTCACCGACATCCCAAACCCAGGCATTCAGCCCACCATCCTCGACCGTCTTTTTGATCAAATTCCTTGCCAGCTCACTTTTACCGCCGCCACTGCCAGCCTGGATAATGGTCAGCTGGCCCAAATCCGCGCGATGTTCCTTCGTATTGGTAAAGAATAACGACAGGTCGGACACTGGCATCCGAGTGTTCCAGTCTAGGACAGCCCACGGGAAGGATACGCCCTCGGGGTTTGGCGCATTGAGCTTGGACTCAGAGCCTTTGTACAAGGCAATTTCTGAATGCGGAGCTTCGCCCGGCGAGACTTGGCCATGTACCCGCTCGAATCCCGCTGCCTCTAAGGCAGCTTCGCCCGTCAGCCTGAGACCGTGCTGGTGGCCATTACCGTCCGATTGGAGGCCTTCGACTATCTCCATCAATGGTCGAATCTGTTCATTTTGCCACTCCCTGAATTCCGGCGCCGCTTCACCTAGTAAGCGGTGTACGGTGCCGGCTATCCCTGGGGCGACTGCCGCAATTTTTGCATCCCTGACCGCGCCAGCTCTGACTCGGTCATATCGAGGGTTGATCACCCAGGAGCCACGCGGGTCACGTTCTATGCGCTCGGTCCGCACCCACTCGGGCTCGGCTTCGTCAGTAGTCCATTCGGTCGTCCATCCGTCCGCCTTAAGTTTGGCGGCCCAAAGTTTGGCTAGCGCAGAAGCTTCAGCAGCCCGATCCAGTACTGGCTTTCCAGTTTTGGGGTCGACATAGTCACGTAATCCGTCCAGGGAGGGATCCGAAGCCGGGTCATTACGCGGGTCACGAACCTGCGGCGCATCTCGCATGATACCGACCAGAGCGTCAGAATATTTACCCCAATCTCCCATCGACACGGCAAGTTGCGCCTGAGCCTTGTGTAACTCAACGTAGTGAGGCGAGATTCGTTTGGCCATAGCTATTTCAGCGGCGGCCCCCACGATTGCGACCAATCGTCCATGGTTGATGTCTTGCTGTGGGCGCTCCAGGAAGATTCGATCGCTATCAGAGACTTGCTCTGCTTCGGCTGCCGAGAGGTCTTTCGCCTCACTTTCTTTTCCGGAATCTGCCTGTACGGGCTTAGCCGAGTTTTCGGGGCCCAGGGCGGCCAATTGCCTTTCTTTGTCCGTCTGTTCCTGCTCGCCGTAGAGCTCGGCTATCATCATCAGGGCCTTTGCCTTTTCTATCCGTGCGGCGGCGTCTACATGTGGCGCTATCTCTATCGCCTTTTGGGCGAGCTTGACGGCTTCGGGGTAGTAACCACGCTCACGAAATGTCTGAGCAAGACCACGGGCCAAGTCACCATTCAGTTCCGGGAGAGCGTTACCGCGCACGCCGCTTTTCTCAATCTGTCTGGCAAGTTCTGGGTTCAGGGTGATACCGGCACTGTCGACGTATGCCTCATACTGACGAATGATGCCGGCGATTGCCTCACCCTCATCCTTACTGTCACTCGCCCTTGCGGCATCCAGAGCCGCTCTGGCGTTGTTGATGATACCGCTGGACAAGTCGGGGTTACCCTCTGATCCGACGATACGATTTAATTCAGCTTTGCTCGATTGCCTCAGCGGTTCGGCGGCGCGATCGATCAGGCCATATGTATACCGACCCTCCTCCTGAGGCGGACGATCCGGGAAATAGACACCGGCATTCTTATCGGCAGCAGTCGCCCCGCGCCTGTAGGTATCGGCTTCTTGGACATTGCTGACCACTCCTACACCACCATCGCTTATACGGCCGAGTCGGGTCCAATCGATCGGCCGATCTCCATCACGTATCGGACCCTCGACCATGCACATACCATTTGGATCCAGTCCCGCGACAATGTCTTTTGTCTGTCGTTCGAGCGTCGGAGAATAGTGGCGGATGAGTGACATGCCAACCGGCCAGGACTCCATGAAGTTGGCGACTTGTTGGTCTTGGTCGCTAAGCGAGCCCAGCCATTCCGAACGAGGTGCCTGGGGTTTATTCTTGTTACGAGGGTCATATATATGTTCAACGACTCTTGGGTTGAGTTTGCGGGCATACTCCTCTCGGGCCTCCGGGCTATCGACAGTACCGAATTGAAGTAGCTTCGCTGCGCGTATTCTTTCCAGGGTGGCTTCGCCATCAGGCGACATTCCGACGGTCACTATCGGCTCATTGCTCTTAAGTAGCGTTTCCGACGGTGCTTCTATAACACCCTTGTTATCGCTTCCATTTCCCGGCTTGGAGAGTCTATGCACCGGAGCATGTTCGCTACCGGTTAGAATAGCTAGTAGTGTACCCTTGGGGACTTCTGGAGGTTCATCGTAGCTACCGTCTACTACCTCCACCCTGCTTCCAAAGATGTCAAATATACCAGAGCGTCGTATTTCTTCGGCGTGTGGACTGCTCACGACAGCTTTGAACTCCGGGTGTTCCAATGCCTTGGGATTATCCCGCTGAAGGGCGGTCAAAACCTCGCGAGTCCGCAGCCCAGTATCCGCATTCGCTTCAAATATTCCCCAGCCGTGCCGTACGCCTTGCTCGTCCAACTGTTTTACTCGGTCGGTATACACGGCCGCGGCAGCGACGGAGCCTCGACCGTCATCCGGAGTCATCGGCTTCTTGCTTTCAGCATAATAGCCCAGGTCTTTTCGCCTAGCATCATCACTGACATTTTGGGCGTAGCGATCTGGTGTCCGTCGCTGAATACAAACATCTGCGACATCACCGTCCGCTTCATCCGACGAAGATGCTTTGTCGCGCGATTGTCTGACCTCGATCAGCGGGCGACCGTAACCCTTTTGGCCGCCCCATTCACCGCGATCAGAGTCAGAATCTTGTCGTTCATCTGATGCGTCCGTGCCTTCATCGTGCCCTGGAGCGAGCGGCTCGATCATGTCATGGTCGTCATCCGCGTAGGGCTGCTCGAAGTCTCGACTTGCCCGATCGGCCTGGTCTATCCGCTCTACGGCAGCCGCGTCGAGCTCCAAGCCACCGATGTTCACGGCGGAAGGAACCCTGTCCGTCGCTTCGGAGGGGTCACGTGATTCTGGTTGTCGATTGCCTGCCATATTGTATTTTCTAACTGTGTACTGGATATATGCACAAACTAATAAGAGTACATCCTCTTATTTATGCGCTATGTCATTAAAATATGAATCTATTATACTCTTTGTGCCAGATTGTCAAAGCTTTTTATGGACGATTTTAAGATTCGGCGTCGTATCTGAAGAATCGGTTTCAGGCCTTGACTTATTATGATGTTTTATTGTAATACATTACGAGGTAATACACGATCCGTATCCTAAATTGAAGTGTTAACGCATTTCAACGTTTTTTCTTTTATGTAACCAAGGAATCATAGTGTCCCTAGATGGAATAGGCCGAATATACGAAAGCCAGCCCGACAGTTTACCTGTGGGGGATGGATTCAATACAGCCGGGCCATACGACCGCGACGAAGAATCGGGTGACGCTCTGCCAACCCAGGCTGCAGTGGCCCGAGATAACGAATCACATGAAATGATTGGTAACTATTACCCTGATGAGGCAGATTCTGCATCGGATTCAGATAGTACGGTCGAATCACACAACCGCGACGAAGAGGCGAGGGACAACCTGCCCGCTCAGACTGCAGTTGCTCACGTCGAAGAACCTAATCCGACCCGAGCCTGGGAGCATGACGGCTCGTCTCAACAGCAGTCAGGCGACCTCGATACTCAGCCGACGCCTGACACGGACACCGAGACGGCCGAGCCGGAATCATCTCCTCAAGCAAGTTCATCTATTGGCGAAGTTGCGGTTGCGGCATCGCGGCAGGTCGATATCCCGGTGGCCGACACCGAGCTGGAAGAGTTAGTAGACTTATCGGGCGGTTCGTACACTGATTATATATCTCGTGATTTAGTCACCGCCGAGCCGGAAGACCCATCAGATCTGCACGACATCAACGAGGAAGATGTCGCTATCGTCCCAGATCAAACCGAGGGTGTCGCGGACGTCCTTAGCTCATATTGGACAACTGCCGATGCAAGTGCGACCGAAACCAAAGACCACCCTGTGCAGATAGAGCAAACCGAGACGGCCGTCGAAGTCGGTGACCTAGATGAGATGCGTCGCATGCTCGCCGCCGATGTTTATCGACCCGAAGCTACGGATGTGCAAGAAATTCACGAAAATCCGGAGCCACTCGATCGCGATGAGATTGACCGAGCCGCCGAAGCGATAGTCATATCAAACACGCGCGATCATTATCGACCCTCGACCACTTACACCCCTACCGCCACGACCACGCCGGACATTCAAAGTCCAATAAGCACCCCCAGCAAACCTAAGCCGGCCTGGCTAGAGCGGCGCGTAGAGCGGCTCGTCCAAGAGCACGGTGACCTTCCATTGTTTGGATTGTTAGTGTCTGAGGTAAGAGCCAGGAAAGCCGAGGCCAGAGAGGACGTGCACGAGCGATACAAAGACTTGACTCAGGGGCTGCCCGGAATCTGGAGCGGATTTGCGTACAAACTACCCTTCGAAGCACGACGCGATGAATTTTTTAGACGATCTGACCTGATGAAAGCACAAGATCGAAGGGACAAGATCAGGGCGAAGCAACAGAAGCAAGTCAGCAAGATCAGGATGAAAGAGCAGAAGCAGGCAGACAAGCTTAGCCGTAAGTCACGATAGCCCACAAGCCAATCGGACTGGCGTTCATATTGCTAGATGATCCACAAAGCAAATTCAGAGCAGGACACTGGCTGCCCCACACCCCCTGCATCAGATTTCCAAAGCCTTTTATGAACTAGCCGGAAGGTACGCCATCATCTGGAAAGATATTGGATGCCTTGACTCACATCAGTGTTTTATTGTAATACACTATGGTAACGCCTTATCAGTGCCCTGCATAAAGTAT
>CAZTXZ010000028.1:0-8325 GCA_964617895.1 uncultured Candidatus Saccharibacteria bacterium | reverse complement strand
ATTTGCAGACATAAGTGCGCCTGGTGCATGAAGAAAAAGAAAATACCCCTGGCCTGTCCGTGACGGCCCGCAGTGCCGGTACCGATATGGCCGGTGGTGCCATCAACGATTCGATAATCGTGGATTTCACGAAGCATTTCACATCTATTGAGAACGTCTCGGCCACGGAAGCCCAAGCGCAGCCCGGCGTCTACTACCGTGATTTCGAGGTCGAGACATTGAAGCACGATGCCCTGATGCCGGCCTATCCAGCCAGCCGCGACATGTGTACTGTCGGTGGCATGGTCGCCAACAACAGCGGTGGCGAAAAATCACTGGAGTTTGGCAAGGTCAAAGATTTCGTCAATGAGCTGCAGGTAGTCTTTGCCGACGGCAATGAGTACACCGTCAAGCCGCTCAACAAGTCCGAGCTGGATGCCAAGATTGCCCAAAATGATTATGAAGGCAAAATATATAAGCAAATCTTCGATCTCTGTGAAAAAAACTATGACGTCATCAAGGCGGCAAGGCCGAACGTCAGCAAAAACTCCATGGGTTACACGCTGTGGGAAGTCTGGGACCGCGAGACTGGCGTATTCGATCTGACCAAACTGATAGTCGGATCCGAGGGGACGCTCGGTTTCGTCACCGATATCAAATACCGTTTGGTGCCGCACCGCCCCTACACCGGCCTGTTGGTCTGTTTCCTGAAGGGCTTGGACCCACTCGGTGACATCATCAATGACGTGCTCAAGCACAAACCGGCCACTTTTGAGGGCTTCGACGACCAAACACTGTATCTGTCGCTGCGCTTCATGCCCAGTTTTCACAAGCTGCTTGGAACCAAGCGGTTCATCAACCTGGTGATTTCGCTGATTCCCGATGGATTCATGCTGCTGCGTGGCATCCCCAAGATGATTTTGATGATTGAATTCAACGGTCAAACCCAGGAAGAAGTCGACGAAAAGATCGTTGCCATGCGGGCCGATCTGCGTAAGTACGGCATGGCCATGGAGAGTGATGGCACGGCCGAAAAAAGCGAGAAGTTCTGGGTCATGCGTCGTCGTAGCTTCCAGTTGCTACGGAGCAAGGTCAAGGACAAGCACACCGCTCCATTCATCGACGATTTGGTCGTCAACCCCCCGCATTTGCCAGAGTTCTTGCCACGTATCCAAAAAATCATCCGCAAATACAAGCTTTTCGCCACTATTGCGGGGCACATGGGCGATGGTAACTTCCACATCATCCCGCTGATGGAGATCGAAAAGGCGTCTGAGCGAGCCAAACTGCTGCCGGCCATGAAAGAAGTCAACGAATTGGTCCTGCGCTACGGCGGCTCGTTGTCTGGCGAACACAACGACGGCTTGGTCCGCGGCCCATGGCTCGAACAACAATTCGGCAAGGAAGTCCTCGGGCTCTTCAAACAAGTCAAGCACATCTTCGATCCACAAAACATCTTCAACCCACACAAAAAATCAGATGCTGATTGGGATTACTCATTCGGCCACATTCGCGATAGCTTTTAGCGTGTCGTTTGGTCGCCGCATGCTACAATAAGCATAAGAGGATTCTGCCGTGAAACAAACCCGCCTAAGACTTCTGATAGCCCTTCCGTTCGTATTCGTGGCGCTCATTATCGGTTTGGCGGCTTGGTATGTGACGGGCCACTATGTGCCGGTAATGCAGCCGCGTGGCGAGGTCGGTGCCAGCGAACACCGGTTGATCATCCTTGGGCTACTGATGTCGGCAATCGTCGTCGTACCGGTTTTTGTCATGACGGTCGTCATTTCTTGGCGTTATCGCGAAGGTAATACCAAGCACAAACAATATCGACCCGACTGGGATGGCAGCAAATTGTACGAAAGCATCTGGTGGGGCATCCCCATCCTAATAATCGGCGTATTGTGCGTGGTGACCTGGATAACATCGCATCAGCTTGACCCGTATCGCACGCTAAATCCCACCGCGCAGCAGCAAAAAGTCCAAGTCGTGGCACTTGACTGGAAGTGGCTGTTCATCTATCCAGACAAACACATCGCCTCGGTCAATGAGCTAGTCATCCCAACCGACCAGACCATCAGTTTCGATATCACATCCGACACGGTCATGAACTCGTTCTGGATCCCGGCGCTCGGCAGCCAGATCTACGCCATGCCCGGCATGAGCACGGCGCTGCATCTCAACGCGACCGAACCAGGCACGTATTACGGCTCGCCGGCCAACATCAGCGGCAGTGGCTTTTCGTCGATGACATTCAAGGTCCGCGCCGTATCGCCCAACGAGTATGATGCCTGGGTACTGGCTACTCAAAATACCAACCGCAACTTGACTACGGCCGCCTATGATGCCCTCGCCAAACCCAGCAAGAACAACAAGGTCGAGTACTTCTCGCCGGTACAGGATGGGCTGTATGATACGCTGGTCATGAAATATATGATGCCTGCCAATCAATCACACACCCCGTCCAAAGACACCAAGGACACGCCCGCCAAGACCGATGATAATATGGACATGAACATGGATATGCACACGTCTATGGAAATGGACATGACCCGATGATCGCCAACTGGTTATTGGGCCGCTTGAACTGGGACGCTCTGCCGCAGGAGATGATTACCATCGGTGGCGCCGTCATGATGGTCTTGTCATTGCTGGCAATCGTGGCTGCGATAACTTACTTTAAGCGCTGGAAGTGGCTATGGCGTGAATGGATCACCACGACCAACCACAAACGCATCGGCATCATGTACATCGTCGTTGCCGTGGTGATGCTGCTGCGTGGATTGGCTGACGTGCTGATGCTGCGCGCCCAACAGGCGACGTCCGTCGGTGCCAGCAATGGCATTATCAGCTCCGATACTTTCCAGCAGGTCTTCAGTGCCCACGGTACCATCATGATTTTCTTCGTCGCCATGGGGCTGATGTTCGGTATCATCAACCTGGTCTTGCCTCAACAACTTGGTGCCCGTGACGTCGCTTTTCCATTCCTGAACTCGGTCAGTTTCTGGCTGTTTGCCGCCGGTATGGTCCTAATCAACACATCGTTGGTCGTAGGTGAATTCTCGGCCGCTGGTTGGCTGGCATATCCGCCGTTGTCGGAGGCCAAATTTAGCCCAGGCGTTGGGGTGGATTATTGGATATGGAGTTTGCAGATTGCCGGTATCGGTAGTCTGATGAGTGGCATCAACTTCACGACCACCATCCTGAAACTGCGCACCAAGGGCATGAATATGATGAAGATGCCACTGTTTGCCTGGAGTGTCTTTGGCAGCATGGTATTGGTAGCCTTCGCCTTCCCGATCCTGACCGCCACGTTGACCATGTTGTACTTGGACCGGGCGTTCGGCATGCACTTCTTTACGGCTGATGGCGGCGGCAACGCCATGATGTACGTCAACCTGATTTGGGCTTGGGGCCACCCCGAGGTCTACATCCTGGTATTACCGGCTTTCGGTATGTTCAGCGAGATAGTTTCGACCTTTAGTCGCAAACGCTTGTTCGGCTACACCAGCATGGTCTGGGCCATCTGGGGTATCGTGTTCCTTAGCTTTACCGTCTGGTTGCACCACTTCTTTACCATGGGAGCTGGGGCCAACGTGAACGCCTTCTTTGGCATCATGACCATGCTCATCGCCATACCCACGGGCGTCAAGATTTTCAACTGGCTGTTTACGATGTACAAGGGCCGTATTTGGTTCAGTTCGCCGATGATTTGGTTCTTGGGCTTCGTGTATTTGTTTACCATCGGAGGTGTCACCGGCGTGCTGCTCGCAGTGCCGGGTATCGATTTCCAGGTCCATAACAGCTTGTTCTTGGTGGCGCATTTCCACAACATGATCATCAGCGGCGTGGTGTTCGGCTTCTTTGCCGGGCTGACCTATTGGTTCCCCAAGATTTTCGGCTTCAGCCTCCACGAAGGTTTGGGCAAGCTGGCGGCTTGGCTGTGGATCATCGGTTTCATGTTGGCCTTTTGGCCGCTGTATATCCTGGGGCTGATGGGTGCGACACGCCGTCTCGATCACTACGACCCGAGCATGGGCTGGCAGCCGCTGTTCATCGTCGCCGGCATCGGCGCCCTGGTGATTTGTGCTGGCGTCGGTGTGCAATTGCTCCAACTTGGCTACAGCATCTGGAAGCGTAAAGAACTGAAAGATACCACGGGCGACCCGTGGAACGCTCGCACTCTGGAATGGGCCACTACTTCCCCGACGCCCGAATATAACTTTGCCGTGTTACCCGAGGTCACGACCCGCGACGCCTTCTGGGAGTCCAAGCAGCACAAGACCAGCCTGACAACCGGCAAGCTAGAACCGGTGCTGGTACCCAAGAATTCAGCCGCCGGTCCGATAATCTCGCTAGGTGTATTCGTAGCGGCGTTCGGCTTCGTCTGGCACATCTGGTGGCTAGTGATATTGATGACATTGTTCGCCATTGCCGCGGTGATGTGGCGCACCCTCAGCGATGAAGAATCCGAGCGGCTTATCCCCGTCAGCGAGCTAAAGGAGCTGGAGCGACTTTCCAAAAAGGAGCAAGCGGCATGAGTAGTCCCACCGAAGCGATAATCCACGCGAACGAACGAGCCAGCCGCGACAAGACGTTGTTTGGTTTCTGGCTGTATATCATGACGGACTGCGTGCTGTTTGCCTCGCTGTTCGCGACCTATGCCGTGCTCCACAAGTCGACCTATGGTGGCCTAGGCGCCGCCGATTTGTTCAGCCCATCTTTCGTTCTCACCGAGACGTTATTGCTGCTGACCAGCAGTTTCATCTGCGGCATGGCGATGCTGGCGGTGCACCAGCGACGTAAGACGCTGACGATGGCGCTTTTCGGCGCTACTTTCCTACTTGGCGCCGCTTTCCTCGGCATGGAATTCGGTGAGTTCAGCCACCTTGTCAGCGAGGGCAACAGCTGGGCGCGGAGCGGCTTCTTGAGTGGATTCTTCACGCTCGTCGGCACGCACGGACTGCACATCTCCGTCGGTTTGCTCTGGATCGCGGCCATGTTGGTCAAGCTTGCCCGTCGCGGTTTTACTGAAGCAAATGTGCGCCGACTGACCATGCTGAGCCTGTTTTGGCACTTCCTGGACGTAGTCTGGATATTCATCTTCACGATCGTTTACATGATGGGGGTTATGTAGCATGAGCAGCCATCATTCACCGGCACATAAGACCGAAGGACTCATGGCATCGTACGTCGTCGGTTTCGTCCTGTCCCTGGCCACTACTCTGACGGCCTACTTTATGGTGGTCAAACATTGGCTGAGCGGCAATGGCTTGGTCCTGGCCCTGCTGTCCTTGGCAATAGCACAATTCGTCGTCCAGCTACTGTTTTTCCTGCATGTCGGGCGTGAGGCTCGTCCGCGCTGGAAAATGTTGATGCTGGTTTTGGCGCTCGTGTTCGTCCTGATAGTCGTGCTCGGTTCCATCTGGATCATGTACAACTTGAATTACCGCATGAGTCCGATGGAAATGGAAAAGTACATGCAGCGTCAAGATGGCGGAATCTAAAGCCAAACGAAGCACGGTCTGGCATTACTATCATGTGACCAAACCGGGCATCATCCGGGGAAATGTCATGTCGACTATAGCCGGTTTTTTGCTGGCATCGCGCTGGCAGATAGACTGGGTGGTGTTTGCGGCTACGGTCGTCGGTACGTCCCTTGTCATCGCCGCTAGTTGCACCATCAATAACTACCTGGACCGACACATCGACGAAAAGATGAGCCGGACCAAAGAGCGCGAACTGGTCAGTGGCATGATCTCGCCGACACAGGCGCTGAGCTATGCGGCCGTGCTCGCCGTGCTTGGATTTGGAGCACTGATAACCTGGACCAACTGGTACGTCGTTGGCGCCGGCGCGCTTGGTATGGTGTTTTACGTGGTTATTTACGGCTGGGCCAAACGGACGACCATTCACGGCACGCTCGTCGGTACGATATCCGGTTCGATGCCGATAGTCGCTGGTTATCTTGCAGTGTCCAATAGTATCGATCTGGCCGCA
Source organism: uncultured Candidatus Saccharibacteria bacterium (assembly GCA_964617895.1). Lineage (GTDB taxonomy): Bacteria > Patescibacteriota > Saccharimonadia > Saccharimonadales > UBA4665 > UBA6224. The sequence goes on along the minus strand of CAZTXZ010000028.1, from coordinate 2,346 downwards.
GTCCTGCTATTTTTGGCCATGACGGCTTGGCAGATGCCACATTTTTATGCGATTGCCCTGCGCCGGGCAGCAGAGTACAAGGCGGCCGGCATTCCGGTGCTGCCAGTCGTCAAGGGTGTGCGACGGACCAAGTTCGAGATGATCTGTTACACCTTTCTTTTCACGATTTCCGTCGTGCTGCTTAGCCTAAACGGTATCACCGGTGCGATTTTCTTACTGGTCATGGGGCCGTTATCGCTGTATTGGTTGTGGCGCGGCGTGCAAGGGCTGGAGAGGAAAGATGATCTCAAGTGGGGCGGGCAGATGTTCGGCCTGTCGCTGCTAGTACTACTGTCGCTGTCCGTCATGTTGTCGATTGGCAGCATCCTACCCTAATAGCTATAATGACCAATAAGCATGAATCTGAAATCGACTAGCGTCCACCTTGTTCGCAGCCTCCGCTCCAACTGGTTCTTTACGGCAATACTTGCCTGGTTCGTCCTGCAAGCAGCCTGGTTGGCCGTTACTACCATTTATCCTCAGGCCTTCGATGAACAATATCATTTCGGCATGATACAGCTGCACGCCCGGCAATGGTCGCCCTTCTTCGCAGTACAACCGGATGGCGCCGATCAGTACGGTGCCGTCGTCCGCGATCCGTCCATGTTGTATCACTACCTGCTTAGTTTTCCGTATCGACTGTTGTCATGGCTGACGGATAGCCAGACGATCCATCTGATAGTCCTTAGATTTACCAGTATCGGCCTGCTGGTCTGGGCGTTGGTGCTATTTCGCCGTCTGCTGTTACAGATGGGCCTCGGCCGGGCTAGGGCGCATTCCATCATGCTGTTCTTTTCATTGCTGCCGGTGCTGCCGGCTCTGGGCGCACAGCTAGGCTACGATAATCTGCTGATTGCCGTGACGGCTCTGACGTTCGTCTGGGCAGTCAGGCTTCGGCAGTCGTACACGCCGGGTCATTTCGATTGGCTGTTGGCACTGCGCCTAATCATTGGCATGCTGCTATTCTCGACGGTCAAGTTCGCCTATTTGCCCATCATGGCCGGTGTCGGCCTATATTTCTTGCCGATTGTCTGGCAGGAGCGGCGCGTGGTGCTGCGGCAGCTCGGTGCGGCGCTCGGGGCGCTGAATCGCACACGGCAGGCGGCTTACCTGCTGGCGGCAATATTCGCTATCTGGCTGTTTGGTGGCGGTGTCGGCCTCAACCTGGTCCGCTATCATGCGCCAAACCCGAAATGCCAAGAGGTGTTGACGGTGGAGCGATGTTATCAGTTTGGACCCTTCGCCCGTGATTATGCCAGTAAGTCCGATGATGTACACGCTACGGCCGGTCAGCTTGCCTCATACCCTTGGCGCTGGACCAAGAACATGATGCGCGAGTCATTCTTTAGCGTCTACAGTTTTTTTGGCTCCGACGGCAAGCCACGTTATTACGGCGGCAGCTATGTGCCGCAGCTGCTGGTCGTCGCGTGGGTTTGGTTCTGGATATGTCTGGTCAGCTTGGTACTCGGCGCCAAATGGTTGTGGCAGCAGCCGATATCACGACTGGTACTTATCGTCAGCATCGTTTATGCCACCAGTCTGTTTTTGCTCAATCTCAGCGAATTTTCGAAAACGGGTTATGTCGCAGCCGTGCATGGTCGCTATTTGTTTCCGGTCATCGTACCCCTGCTCGGCTGCGCCCTGCTCAGCCTGTGGCGCCTGATGGGACAATCCGCCATTTCGCCTTATCGCCGACCTATTGCTGCTGGTGCGGTGCTGGCAACGCTACTGATGTTCACTCAGGGTGGCGGTATTGGGACGTACATCCTATTCAGTCAAGACGGTTCGTTCTGGCACTTCAGTGACGCTGCCCAGCAAATAAACGCATCCATCCGGAGTTTTCTCCATCTCGTCATCGTCGGGCAGTAGACTTTACTTAGGCGGCCCAGGGACGTACAATCATAAGCAACATCAGAGGCAATATGAATCGGCACAAGCGGAGTACACAAGCTGGGGACACTATCGTCGAAGTCATGGTCTCTATTCTTATCGTGGCAACCATTCTGACCGGCGCCTTTGCCTTGTCGCGCACCAGCTCCCACAATGTCCGCAGCGCCGAGGAACGTACCCAGGCACTCAACTTACTACAAGGACAGATCGAATTGTTACGATCGGCCGCCAGCGACCCGAACATCAATCATACAGGCTTCAATACGCCATTCTGCATGGTCGGTACGACGATAACACCGGCTACCAGTCCGTCCTGTGTCCAAACATTCTATACGTTCAAAATAACCAAGGGTGCGACTGATCCTGTCTCGGATGGAGTTACCTTCACGGCAGTCGGTACATGGAACGGCACCGACG
>CAZTXZ010000027.1:0-8483 GCA_964617895.1 uncultured Candidatus Saccharibacteria bacterium | reverse complement strand
TTGGTTGCCTCCTGAAATGAGTCTGCAGCGGTGCCCACCCCCTCTGCAGGCTCTTTTTAGTTTGGTGCCCAGTCGCGTCCCGCGACCCCTGAACTTCGTCTTAGAAAACACAGTTTTCAAGAGAAGATTCCCTTGCGAAGCGCCACGGGCGCTTCTCACCCTCTTGTCGGCCTTTTTTGATGTCTCAAATTCGCTCAGCCACTTCCGGCGGCCCCGAAACTTCCCTTTGTCCGCTTACTGTGTATGATATTGCTATGAGAATTGAGCCGGAACGTGAAGAGATAGCGTTTGCGACATGGGAGCGTCGTATGGTTGAAGACGCCGGTAACCTCCCTCCCCTGCCAGAAACGTTACCACTCGTTGATTCATATCGATTGGGGGATGGCATTTGGTCACGCGGGCACGTCCAAAGACACCAATACGCCCTCGAACAGGCTCAAGACGCTTTAGCCAGAGAACGATATGGTGGCATTGCCGGGGCGTATGATCGGTATTATAAAAATGCACCTATAAACCACGGCAAAGAGCTGATGTATCTGGGTGAGTGTATGATGCTGGCGGCCATCGGCGACGCCGTAGAGTCTGATTTGCGTACGATGACCGAGCAACGCAACTCGTAAATTACCGGAGAGCTAGAACAAAAATCCGCGGGTCTCGGTGTTCAGCTGGGCACCAAAGACGAATTCGCTCAGTATCGCATCCGTTTCGCGGAGCAACGCTGGCAAGTTGGCCTGCTCGTCTTTGTTGAACTTTTGCAAGACGAAATCGGCGCTGTCCATTTGCTCGGGCTTTTTGGGACCGATGCCAACGCGGATGCGGCCGTAGTTCTCATCGCCGAGTAGTTGGCTGACCGACTTGATGCCGTTGTGGCCGGCGCTGCCGCCCCCGATACGGGTGCGGATTTGGCCGAAATCGATATCGAGTTCGTCGTGTACTACCACGATGTTGGTCGGTGGGATCTTATAAAAATTAGTGACTGCCTGGACCGCCTCACCGCTCAAGTTCATCAGCGTGGTGGGCTTGATGGCGACAATGCGGCTTTCGCCCAACTGTCCTGTTATCAGATGGCACTTGAAATCCCGTTTCTCCATCCAGCCTTCGAGCTTGTTGGTGCTGACGAACGAGTCGACCGCTGCGAATCCGATGTTGTGGCGGGTGCCGTCGTACTGGCTGCCAATGTTACCCAGCCCGACGATCAGCAGCGTTTTGTTGAGTCCGACCGTGACGTAATTGACCGGGTCACTGACTTGCGGCCGGTTCTGGAACAGTCCCACTACTTCTTGATCTTTCGTGGCGGCAAGGCGTCGCCCTTAGTCGGCGAGCTGCCGTGTTTGTGGGTGATGTGCTTCTCGATGAACCAAAACTGTACGGGCGTGCCCTCGAAGCCGAAGGCTTGGCGGAGCGAACGCTCCATGTATCGGCGATAGCTCCAGTGCAGGAATTTGGTGTGGCTACCGAAAACCTTGAAGGCTGGCGTGGGGTTGTCATCCTCCTGGACGATGTAGTTGAGTTTGGGGCTGCGGTTCTTGAGCCCGGCCGGCGGATGGCTGTCGATGACTTTCTTCATCCAGTTGTTGAGCTGACGAGTCGTTAGCCGGGTGCCGCGGGCTTTGTCGATCTGCAGGGCTAGGTCGAAGAGCTTGGTCACATTCTGGCCGCTGACGGCGCTGGTGAAGATCAGCGGTGCCCACGGCACGAAATCGTAAGTGGCGGCGATTTCGGGGGCGAGAGCATCTCGAGTGTAGGCATCCTTGTCCAGCGAATCCCATTTGCTCACCACTAGGACCAGCCCCTTGCCCGCATCCTTGACCATGCCGGCGATCTTCTGGTCCAGCCCGACGTTCAGCTCGTTGGCATCCATCAGCACGAAACAGACATCCGCCTGCTCGATGGCGCTCAAGGAGCGTAGTACGCTGAAATATTCGATGCCCTTGCCGACCTTGCCGCTGCGGCGAATGCCGGCGGTATCCATAAGCTCGATTTCGCGGCCCTCATAACGGATGACGGCGCGGTTGATGTCGCGGGTGGTACCCGCCCTGTCAGCCACGATGGCCTGTTGTTTTTTGGCCAGACTGTTGAATAGCGCTGATTTCCCGACATTTGGTCGTCCCAATAGTGCGATATGCAAACGGCCGTCATCTTCTTGCGAGGTGACTTGTGGAATGATTGGAGTCAGTTTGCTCAGCAGTTGATCGACACCCTCGCGGTGGGTGGCACTGACGCCGATGATTTCCTTGATGCCCAGCCGGGCGAAAGCGCCGATGTCGCCCTTGCGAGCTTTGTCTATCTTGTTGACGACCAGAAAGGTCGGCTTGCCGCTGCGTAGCGCCAGCTTGGCGACGCGGCGGTCGTCCTCGGTAATCATGACATGGGCTTCGACCATCACCCAGATGATATCGGCGCTCTCGGCGGCCTGCTCGATCTGTTCCTGGATGGTGAATTCGAAGTCATCTTCGGGGTTTTTGACGCCGGCGGTATCGACCAGCCAGAAGTCGTAACCGTCGTAGCTGGCTTTGGCCATGATGCTGTCACGCGTCGTGCCCGGTTCGTTGGCGACGATGGCTTCGCGTCGTTCCAATATGGCATTAAACAAGCTGGACTTGCCGACATTGGCCCGCCCAACGATAGCTACGATTGGTAATTTCTTGCTCATCGAACCCAATTATAACAGAGGTAATACATTTGCGCCAGATAGTATATTTGACAAATAAGAAAATAGTAATATAATAACTCAACATGAATTTAGGCTCAGATTTCAATCATATTACGGGGCCGCTGGGATATGGTTTCATTGAGGCTTCACACGTCGAGGCTATTGAAATGCATGATGAATGGTTGCGTAAAAAATATGAGGCGCGATTCAAGCAAGATATGAACTTACATCTTGGCGGCTTGAATCAACTTTATGTGGAGGAAGCCGAAGCGGCTAATGAATTATCACTGCTTCACGGCATAACCGTAAGGGATGGACAGCTTACCGCTGCCGAATCTCCGATAATAACACTTGCAGAAATTTCGGAAGACAGTGGTGTCCACCTACCAGTCACACCCCAAGGCATCGCCCTATCGGCGTCAATAGAACTGGGCGAACCTCTTGACTTTGATGACTCTAGGGGCAGCGCGTATCAAAGTATATTCGTAAGACTCTCAGATGATCGTAATCACCAAGAGCTGGTCGTGGAAAGCAACATGCCCGATGAAGCCTCCTTCACCCGCGAAGAGGCGTTTAAGGAATCTATCAAAAACCTTGCCGCTGAGGTGATCAAGGGCTCTGCTGACGGTGAGAAAGAAAACGGTGTCGTTGACTTTGAGGACGGCATGGACCCGCGTGTTGAGGCTACAAGATTTTATAGTGATTTTTGGGATGTTTTCTTGGACCGCAGGCGGGCGAATGAGGTAGCAGAAGGTGTCAGGATAAGTGCTTATGTCGGGGCTAATATGGCCGAGGTTAAAAACCACGAAGAACGACTCAAACAATATATCCTGGATCAAACTGCGAACCTACAAAACCAGGCGGAGTTCCTGAGGTATGTATTGGCGGCGGCTAGTGATGGCGATCTCAATCCTAAGCTAGTCGAGAGAATGGAGGCGGCTTCGATGGCGGCGTCCCGACCCGACCCGAAAGAGGCAAGAGTTGGCTCCCTCAGAGAGTTTGGAGAGCCATGTGTTTGGGGCGTGGCACAGGTGGAGGTGGAGTAGCAGGATTGCTGCCGGGCGCTTCACGGCCGGACGTTGATCAGTCAGCGGATTGGGAATCCAACAAACTGTATTTTCCGGGCGATAAGTCGTCCAGTCGGTAGAGGCCGAAGTGGGTGCGGTGGAGCTGGGTGACGGTGTAGCCTAAGCTCGCGAAGGTTCGGCGGATTTGCCGGTTGCGCCCCTCGTGCATGCGCACGCTCCAGCGGCTGTCATCACCGTCTTGCTGGCGTTCCAACTCAAGGCGGCTGGGCCCGTCGTCGAGCGTGACGCCGTGGTCGCTGATCATTTGTCGGTGCAACGGTTGCAACGGCTTATCCAGTGTAACCTCATACGTCTTGATTTTTTGTCGGCTGGGGTGGGTCAGCTCGTGCGCCAAATTGCCGTCATTGGTCATCAGTAATAGGCCCGAGGAGTCTTTGTCGAGGCGGCCTACGGGCTTCAAATTATGTAGTTTTGGAGGAAGCAGCTCGTAAATGGTTTTACTGCCCTGCCCATCCCTCGAGCAGACATAGCCGACGGGTTTGTTCAGTAGGATGGTCATCGTTTCGACGGCGGCGGATATGGTAGCCCCGTCCAAGGTCACGACATCGTCTTCAGTGACATTCTGGCCTAGCGAAGGGGATTCTCCGTTTACGAGTACCCTGCCTTCGTCGATGACGTGATCGGCGGCCCGCCTACCCATACCGGTGGCAAGCGCCACGTATTTATTGATTCGCATGAGGCTATAGTAGCATGTGTACTACAACGCGATGCCAGCGGCAGTATTAGAGAGCAATGCTGTTGGGGTCGATGCCGTCTTTGTTCTCTTTGGCGGGAGCTGGTGGTGCCTGTGGGGGTTCGGAGGCGTCTTGTTCGGCTGGGGTTTCGGATTCCCTGGGTTGCTCAGGTGTTGCTGCCGGTTCGGGGGCGGGTGGAGTTTCGACGGATTCGGGCCCTGGTGTAGGCGCTGGTGCTGGCTCCGGAGTTGCAGCGGCTGCGGCAGCGTCCGCCTCAGCTTCGTTGGCCTCTTCCTGGGCAACCAGTTCGTCCAGGGAGGATTTTGGTTCGCTTTGGAGTGGTTGAATGACGCGATTGCCGCCTGTGGCGGCCTTAGGTTCGACAGGCTCTTCTTCCGTAGTAGCGACAGGCTCTTCATCCGGTTTGGTGGCGTCACCCTTGGTCAGTTCGTTGACGGCATCGACGACAAGCTGGTCGTCGACGAGGGCGTTGGCGGATTGGTCGTCGGTATTATCATCTACAGCAGCACTTGCGGTCGGATCGGCCGGTGGCATAGCGGTGGCACTAGGAGTCGGGTCCGGCGCTGGTGCTGGTGCTACTGGCTCGGCTGGAGCTGGAGCAACGGGTTCTTCGACTGGTGGTGGTGTAGCGACAGGGTCGGCTGCGGCCAAGGTCGTGGTGGGTCCGGTTGGCGACTCCACGGACGGGTCGGCTTGGGCGGCGCCAGCTGCGGCCAAGGTGGCAGCGGCAGCTTCGTCGCTGCTCTCGTCGCCCTCCAGCAGGGCGCGGGCGGTCTTGACGATGTCTTCGAGGGTGACCTGGGATTTCACTAGGTACTTGTCAGCACCGAGACTATCGGCGCGTTCGCGGTCTTCGCCTTGGCTGAGGGCGGTCAACATGATGACGCGGACGTTCTCGAGCCCCGGGGTGTTGCGCAAGATATCGAGCATCTCAAAGCCGCTGATTTTAGGCATCATGACGTCGGAAATTACAAGGTCGGGTTTTTGCTGCTTGGCTACGACAAGGGCTTCCTCACCGTCCTGGGCCGAGACTATTTCGTAACCTTCGGCGGCTAGGCGCGCTTGGTATATTTCCCTGAGGTTGTTGTCATCCTCAACCAGAAGTAACTTTGCCATATTTTGTATAAAATCCTATGATGCTTACGATTTATGGGTATTGTATCACGCCCTACCCACCGACGCTATTGATTGCGAAGTGACGTCGTTGGTTTCCTTGGTCTTGAGCTCCTCGGCCTTTTGCGAACTGAGGCGCGGCAAGTTGATGTAGAAGGTGCTGCCCTTTTCCAGCTCGCTCGTGACCCAAATCCTACCCCCGTAAAGCTCGACGATTTTACGGGAGATAAACAAGCCCAATCCCGTACCGCCGATGGTCCGGGTGCTGGAGTTATCAACGCGGTAGAATTTTTGGAATAAGTGCGGAATGTCTTCCTGGGGGATACCGTGACCGGTGTCGCGGACGTAGAATTGAGCGACGTCGTTGTCGCCGGTAAGCCCGATGGTGACCTTGCCAGACTCGGTGTATTTGATGGCGTTATCGAACAGGTTGGTAATGACCTCGCGCAATCGCTCTTGGTCGGCCTGGACGAAGTAAAGTGGCCGAACTACCTTGCCGCTTTCGCTGGCGTCGATGGTGATGCCATTGCCAAGGGTGTATTCGATGAGGAGGCCCTTCTTTTCGGCAGTGAACTTGAAATCTTCGGTCAGACCCTCGAGCATCTCGCCCAGCTCGATGACCACGGGGTGGTTGCTGAGGCGGCCGTCTTCGGCCTTGGCGCTGGTCAGCAGGTCCTGGAATAACTTGCCAAGGTGCTGGGTGCTTTCGTGGGCTTTTTCGAGGTAGCCTCGGGCCCGGCTGTCGACGGTACTGACCTTGTCGTTGAGGGCTAACGCCAGATAGCCTTCGATGGCGGCGACAGGCGTACGCATCTCGTGGCTGGCGGTGCTGATGAACTCCGCCCGCTGGGCTTCTTCCTGGCGTTCCTGGCTGACATCACGGAAGATGGCGATGGCGGCGCTGGTACGCCCGCCCTCTTTGAGTAGTGGTGACACGGTCATGGCTACGTCGATGTTCTTGCCCGATTTGGTCATGATATGGACGTTGTTGTCACGGATGGTCTCGCCCTGAGAGAAAACTTCTTCGATTGGGCTGGATTCAACCGCGTCTTCGCCTTTTTGATCGACGAACTTCAGCACCGACCGCCAATCCAACCCCTCGGCTTCGCTGCGCTCCCACCCAACCATGGCCGCTCCGGCCGGGTTTATCATGCCGATGGCTTGCTCGTCGTCGACTAGTAACACCCCGTCGTCGATGGCGTTGATGATGATGTCCGACTTGAGCTGTTCGCCCTTGAGCGCCCCCGCCAATTTACTGTTTTTGGCGGTCTTAGTCCTTGCCTTGTACCGCTTGACCGAGAAAACCACGGCGCCCACCAAGAGGGCTGCGACTGTCAGACCCACGCCAACTGAGAGTGCTGCATTTCCCGTTAACATTGCTTAAGCTTATTATCGGCTGTTTATATCAGATATGCAAGGTGAAACGGGGTGCTGGAAAATAACTGCATCGCCCTGTGTTTGTCTAGGACCCGGCGTACGGACTTTCGGAGGGGTTGATGTGGCGCACGTGCCGTTCGTTATCGGGGTTGAACGCCGGCGAGGTCCACAGCAGCAGCTTGAGCTTGCCAAAGTAATGTACCCGCGTGTTGGGTGGTACCACGACCAGGTCGCGAGGTTTGACCTCGATCTTCTCATCATCAATCACGAAGGTGCCATCGCCCTCGATGATGAACCAAGTGTAGGTGCTGGCCACATCATAAAATTCCTCGAGGTGCCCTGCCTCGGTCTCTTCATACACCACGCCGCTGGCCGGACCGTCGCCGTAAATGGAAATATCGACACCAAATTTCTGAATCGTTTTTGTGTCATCCAATGGGTATACGTATTGCATCCAGTAATAGTATCAGATGCATAATAGCCAAAGACTCCGCCAACGGCTATTGCTGCACTACTTTTACTGACTTTTTTATCGCATCAAAGCCGTAATCTCTCATGGTGATGCTTTTTGGCCAGGCGACTTCGAGCGTTACAGATCCAGTATAGTGTCTCTTTTGCAGACAAGCTATGAACTCTGCTGTTTTCAGTTCCCCTAAATAAAGTGGCAAGTGTCGTTTATCGCTGCTAAAACTGCTCAGGTGAATGTTGCGAACTTCCGGTAAAACGGTATCAAACCAAGATTCTTTGTGCGGCTGAGGCAGAAGGACATGATCGGTATCGAGTGTCATGTGCAGTCCGAATTCGTTAACTGTCTTGTATAGCAACAGTACGTCGTTACTGTCTGGGGACGGAGGGAAGAGGCGATGTAACAGGCCATTCCGGTATTGTTGCGGCAAGTTTTCAACAAGTATCGGTATTCCTATCCTGTCCTGTGTGGAGGCTAGTCGTCTGAAGTAAACCTGCATACGCTTGTCACTCAACGCAATTCCCGGCAGTGGGTGGCATGTCACGTGCTGTACGCCAAGTCTTTGCGCCAGTTTAAAGAACCCTTCGTCGAAATACAGACCTGTCATTGCCCACAAGGGCTGGTGCAGCGAAACAATTGGCAGATTGTATTTTTCTGAGAGTCGTCGATAGCGGTTGATCGTCCAGCGTGACTTAACTCCCACCCATAGTTCGATGCCGTGTAGTCCGGCCCCCGCCAAGCCTCGGAATAAATACTCGGGGCCACGTATAAGGGGTGAAAAATCACCAATCGAAATGTTTACCTTGAATTTCTCTTGTTTACGATCTTGTCGTTTCATAGTTGTTCGATTCGTATGCTGTCGACGTCCAGCCATTGCTTTGTGCTTTTGGTTTTTCCGAATCTGAGCTCGCCCCGCGGCGTTACAACACAATATTCATTGTCAAGCCAAGCCACAAAGCCAAGTGGCTTTGTGGGCGCCGCACTAGCATGTGCGACAAGTTCATCGTCTACCCAAAAAAGTGACTTACCTTTATGCCACTCCAGAGTATATGTATGCCACTTTGTCATGTCTTCATGAATTAGCATCTCGT
>CAZTXZ010000026.1:0-8503 GCA_964617895.1 uncultured Candidatus Saccharibacteria bacterium | reverse complement strand
GCGCCGATAGCCGGCAGCTCACCGGCAGTTTTCGTCGTGTTGGCATACTTCATTTTTCGCGAAAAGCTCAATCGTAAGCAATGGGTCGGCATCGTTCTGGCGGTGAGCGGTATCATCTCATTGTCTATATTGAGTACCTGATTGGCCTGGGCGAGATGAGCAATCTTCGCTATACTGTCAGAGTCCACGATATGGCGCCTTGGCGGAGTAGTTACGCAGCGGTCTGCAAAACCGCGTACACGGGTGCAAATCCCGTAGGTGCCTCCACGTCGGAATATTCTCCGGCCTTACCCCGCAGTTCGTAATCAAGTGACGAACTGCGGGGGTAAGGCCTCCTAAATTCCTCCTTGCGAATCAAGAATGAATCCTTGGTTCGGGGGTATGCAGAAAGATAATTATGGCTGTACAGCTGGCTGGTTGCGTTATCAAAGATGATTCTGGGCGAGTGCTACTGATACATCGCAACACCGGGAAGCTGGTGCAATGGGAGCTGCCGGGTGGCAAACTAGAGCCCGGTGAAAGCCTGGAGATTGCGGCAATTCGCGAGGCCGAGGAGGAAATTGGCGTAAAAGTAGCAGTCCATCGTGAAATCGGTGTCACGAACTTTGACGATGACGGCACGAGTTGGGAATATCACTGGTTCGAGGCGGCTATCACCGTAGGCGAGCCACGCATCGGTGAACCCGATCGTTATGATGGAATCGAATATATCGATATACTCAAGGCCGACCAACGGACCATATCGATTAACATCATCAATTTGGCCAAAGCAATCAAAAGTGGGCGCGTAACCCTATAACTTTTGTATAATAATGAAGTCCACTCGGGCGAGTGGCGGAATTGGTATACGCGATAGTGATGTATAATCAGCGTATGCCAAAACGGCGATCTTGGACAGACGAACAATTGATTATGGCGGTCAGCAGCTCTTATAGCATCAGGGCAGTCCTAAAAAGACTATCCCTGGTTCCCGCCGGCGGAAACTATGCCCAGGTCACCGCGCGTATTACTGAACTAAAAATATCGACCAGCCACTTTCGAGGAAGAGCCTGGAACAAGGGCTTAAAATACCACACACCCTTAAGGCCGGAACTCGATGAAATGCTTGTCGAGAATAGCTCCGCCCAAAGCCACAAGCTCAAGAATCGGCTTTTTGAGGCGGGGTTGAAACGGCCTGCTTGTGAACTTTGCGGCTGGGCAGAGACTTCTACTGATGGTCGTGTCCCCGTGGAGCTCGATCATGTTAACGGGGATCATTCCGACAATCGAATACATAACCTCCGTATTTTGTGCCCAAACTGCCATAGCCTTCAACCCACACATCGTGGTAAAAATAAGAAGGTCAGATTAGCGCGGGTGGTGTAACTGGTAGCCACGAGAGACTTAAAATCTCTTGCCCAAAAGGCGTGCGGGTTCGATTCCCGCCCCGCGCACCATGTAGTTATCCGTAGCTCAATCAATAAAAGGTGCCAAAGTGGCACCTTTTTCATCCCTAATAACGTTGAATCGACATGCGATATCGCTTGTGTATAATTATCCCTATAAGCTCGCTAACCGACAACAGTAAGTGGAGGAATGACCATGGACCCATCGAGCCAGCCAAATCCGGAAGACCAGCAGACGCCTGCGACAGACTCAAATAATCGGACCGCGCGTCCGGTTACTATCGATGAATCCGAGAATTCCAGCGAGTCAAAGAGCCCCACACAGAAGTTAGATGTCTCACTAGCAACCGATAACTCACCAGCGCCAGCCGATAGCACGAGTGTCACGCCTAACATCGATGCCCAGCCGGTCGTGGGTATCGAAAAGAAGCGACGAAAAATCTTCACCAAGCCAGTCCTATTTGGTGTTGGTCTGACGCTATTGGCGGTGGCTGGTGCGGCTGGCTACTTTGGTTATGTCGTGCCGAACAGGCCGGAAAATGTCTGGAATGCGGCGCTGGTCAATACCGGTAAGGTGTACGATACGTTCACCGAATTCGCCACCACCCAGGAAAAGAAAGGCGAGGTCGGTTCGATCGTCGAGGGGTCATATAAGCTCAAGGGCGAGATAGTATCCGACGGAACGTTCAGCGGCAAAAGTGTCAATAACAACTCTGAATTTAAGGCAAACATTTCGGCTAGCGGTCTCAAGCTGAACCTAGAAATGCGTACCATCGAGTCGTCGGCGAGTTCGCCGGATCTGTATGTGAAGGCGAATGGCTTGAAAGGCCTTGGCGCGCTCCTGGGCGGCGGGGATCCTTATTTTGCGGAAGCGTTCGATAAGATAAACGACCAATGGTACTTCATTGACCACACACTGTTCGAGCAGATGAGCAAATCTAACGGTGCCACCGACATTTCCGAGAAAGACACCAAAGCCTTCATGGCCGCCATCGGGGAGCCAAGCAAGGAATACTTGTTCACCGATAACACCGACAAGGCCGTCTTCGCACCCAGGCAAACCTTACCGGCGGAAAAGCGGGACGGCCGAAATGTGTACCACTACAAGGTTGGTATCAACAAAGCACACTTCAAGACGTATCTGAACACCTTGTGCAGCAAGCTCAAACAAGACAAAATAGGCAAATTTGTACTCCAGTCCGGTGAAATTTCGGGCGGAAGTTGCCAAGACTTCGCGAAACGGGCCGATAACATCGGCAAAGATGATACGGCTGACGTTTGGGTTGACCGACACACTAAGCTCGTTCACGCGGTACGTTTCGCCGACAAGGAAGACACGAACAATTTCCTGGAAATCAATCAAGACTATCAGGGCGGTAGTCAGTATCCGTTCGGAATTATCTGGGGGGATGTCTCGGGGGGTACACCGATGACTATCGCGCTGAAGGGCAACATCGATGGTGGCACGCGCGTACTAACCGTTCAGGGTGATTTATCCAGCAAGAGCGACAGGGGTACTACAGGAACATTCAACCTAACGGTTAAACCAAATCCGGACACTAAGCTGAAGGTTGCCAAGCCCTCAGAAGCTAAATCTATTGCGGAGCTATTGAACGATTTGGGGTTGGGAACACTTCTGGGGCCGAGTGGTCCCGGCGGTAACATGGAATTGAACGATATCCACACATCGACGCTGTAACGCCGAAATGTACCGAGATACTGCTGTTACAATTAAGATATGCGTTTGATAGAGCTAATTCGAGATTACCCCATACGGGCCCTCGTTGTCGGTGGTGCGCTGCTATACATTATCTCGGGTTTGATGTGGTGGAACCTGGTGTATATGAATCCGCAGCGGGCGTTCGATGACATGCTGGCGAACAATCTTTCGGCCAGGAGCGTGACAAAGAACATCACGCTTGAAGCGAGTGGCGAGCAGCTGGCGCAGACCGTGCGGCTACAATTGGGGACAACCAACGCGGCGTTCTGGTTGGTGACTGCCAAATACGACGGCAACACCGTCACCACCGAAAGCATCGGCACGCCCCAGACCGACTACGTACGTTACACCCAGATTGCCAGCAATAACGAAGAGGCGATCAATCAGTACAAACCAGCCCTGAATCAATGGGCCAAGAGCGCGGCTCCGACCGAGACCGCGGGCGGGCTCTTCCAGCAAGCGCTGCTCGATATCAACTACGCTCCGGTGCCACCAATCGGCTACGTCATGCCAGAACAGCGCGCGCAGATGCTTGAATTCATGAGAGAGCAGAGCATCTTTCAGCCGGATTACGAAACGGTCAGGACGGTTACGGTGGGTGACCGGAAAGCCTTCGAGTACACGGTCTCGGTGGCACAAGCGCCATATGTTCGGCTGATGCAGTCGTTCGAGAAGAGCTTTGGCTATAACACCCTTAGTGACGTCAGCGCGACTCAATACCAGGGTCAACCACCCGACAAAATTGTCATGGTGGTAGACAAGTTATCGCACCAACTCGTCCGATTGTCTTATGAGCGTACGGGCTACACCGAGACTTTCAGCGGCTACGGCATAGTTCACTCCATCCAGATTCCCGCGCGCACCATTCCGCTCGATACGCTGAGGCAGCGCCTGAGCGGCTAAACTGGGTTATACTAAGCGTAATTATGCTACACGCTCTGCTCGCGAATCTCAGAATGACCTACGGCTGGCGCTCGGCGACTGTTATCGCTAATATGCTCGATCAGGCGGGGTACAACCCCTTCCGCTATCTCGTCTGTTTTTGGTCGACCCAAACCTACGTAAGCGTGAAACTGCGTCCGCTAGACCTGGGCGGACGCTTGCTAGCGGACGTCGTGAGACTTTTCATGATCGCTCAGCTCACTGCCGGCCTGTGGCTGACATGGTATGGTTTGCAGCATCAGCGCTTCGAGTTGGAATTTTTCGGGCTGGCGATGGTGGTTAGCTATCCGTTAATCTGGGCGCACCTGGCCCCGTTGATCAGCATCTTCGGGCTGCCATTCCAGATCAAGCCCGTCGGCAAACGCATACTATGCAGCCTGCTCGAACGACAAGTAAGACAATTGCGTGCCAGGCATGATTTTGCGGTTGTGGCGGTCGCTGGCAGCGTCGGCAAGACATCCACCAAACTGGCCATCGCCGATGCGCTGAGCACGGCTCGGCGGGTCCGTTACCAAAGTGGCAACTATAACGACAGGCTGACAGTCCCGCTGGTCGTTTTTGGCCAAAGCTCCCCCGGACTGTTCAATGCCCTGGCGTGGCTGAAAATATTGTGGCAGAACCACCGGATTATTAGGCAGGATTTCCCCTACGATGTGGTCGTAGTAGAACTCGGCGTCGACGGCACTGGCCAATTAAGACATTTCGGCTACTTGCGGGCGGAGCTTGGTGTGCTGACTGCTATCGCACCCGAGCATATGGAGCAATTCGGTAGCATCGAAGCGGTTGCTACGGAAGAATTAGTGCTGTTCGACCTATGCAAGCGCGTATTGGTGAACATCGACGACGTC
This sequence comes from uncultured Candidatus Saccharibacteria bacterium, assembly GCA_964617895.1. Taxonomy (GTDB): domain Bacteria; phylum Patescibacteriota; class Saccharimonadia; order Saccharimonadales; family UBA4665; genus UBA6224. The sequence goes on along the minus strand of CAZTXZ010000026.1, from coordinate 3,608 downwards.
GACGCGAAATATCTGGTTAACCGTGAATATGTATCTTATGGCGGGGAGGGTGCGACTTATTCCATCAAGTCGGCTCGGCCAAACCAAAAGCTGGGTTCGCAGCGAGTAACCTTCGACCTAGCCGGCCGTAAAGTATCCGCATCCATCCAGTTCGTCGGCCAGCACGGCGCCAAGGTGGCCTTGGCGGCGGCGGCAACGGCTTGCGAGATGGCTTTGTCGCAGGAAGATGTCACGAGTGCCCTAAAGAACCTCAAGCCATTCGCCGGGCGCATGCAAATCTTGCCCGGGCAAAATGGCTCAACCCTAATCGATGACACGTACAATGCCAGCCCGTCCGCGGTAGCGGCCGCACTCGATGTCCTACGTAACGCCAAGGCGACACAGCGCTTTGCCATACTAGGTAGCATGAACGAGATGGGAGACGTCAGCCAGGTGGTTCACGAAGAAGTCGCCAAGCTTTGCGATCCGAAGTGGCTGGATTTGCTAGTCACGGTTGGCCGGGACGCGCACGACTATTTGGCGCCTGTTGCCCAAGCAGCTGGCTGTAAGGTGGAGTCGTTCTTTAACCCACGTGAAGCAGGTGAATTCGTGAAGGATAAATTAACCGAGGGGGCAGTCGTGTTGGTAAAGGGGTCGCAATTCGGTGTATACACCGAAGAAGCGCTCAAGGTACTTCTAGATAACCCCGAAGACGCCGATAAGCTGGTTCGTCAATCGCGCGGCTGGATGAAGGTCAAGCGCGGTCAGTTCCGCGGCTTATAGCTGCGCGAACGAGCTGGTCGCAGAGATCGGCCATATCATGTCCGGCAGCGCCAGCAGCTTTGGGCAACAGACTTTGGTCTGTCATGCCGGGCAGGGTATTCGTCTCGAGTACGAAGAGGTCGCCATTTTCAGTGATCATCATATCCGTCCGACTCATGTCCCGGCACCCGCATAATCGATGAATTTCTTCAGCTAATGATTGGGCTTGCGACTGGATGTCTTCGTCTATATGTTCCGGCGGGCACAGCTCCTGGGTCGCGCCGTTGTATTTGTTTTCATAATCAAATTCACCGTCTGCGGGCGGAATTATCTCGATCACCGGTAGGGCTTGCTCGCCCAGCACACCAACAGTGATTTCGCTGCCCGAGATAAGCTCTTCGATCAGCATATCGCCATATTTTTCTAGCGCCGTTTGCATGCCATCCCATGGGGCATCTTGAACGTCGCGGACTATGAAAGTATCTACACTCGAACCCCCATCATAGGGCTTGAGAACGAATGGGCTCCGGGCCAGTTCATGTACGCGTAAACTGATCGTATTTATGATGTCACCTTTGGGCGTTATGATATCGTGCGCTTCAAGCACTCGTTTGTAGGCTGATTTGTCAAAGGTAAGTCGGCAGGCTTCGACGCCGGAGCCTACGTAAGGAATGCCCAGTGTCTCGAGCTGTTGCTGCAATATGCCATCCTCGCCGCCCTTGCCGTGGATTATCGGGAAAACTACATCGTAGCCCATAACCGACTGTTGGGTAAGTTGGCGGGTGCTAGGATCGTGTTGTGCGGTGTTATGACCCGCACGTTCCAATGCGGCCGAGACCGCCCGGCCAGACCTGAGCGATACCTCTCGCTCATCTGATGTACCGCCGGCTATGATCAGTATATTCATAGCGCTAGTATACACGCACGCGTAGCGACGCTCGTGCTGGTCGCATCTGTTACAATAGGGCTGATGAAACGCTATGACCCGAAAGAGATTGAGCCCAAGTGGCAACAGACTTGGGACGAGACCGGCATTTATACGGCCGACCTTAAGAGTGACAAACCAAAATACATCGCCATGAGTATGTTCAACTACCCCAGTGGCGCCGGCATTCACATCGGCCATGCCATGAATTACACCATCAGCGACGTGAAGGCACGCTTCAAGCGTCAGCAAGGCTATGAGAGCTACCACCCGGTCGGTTGGGATGCCTTCGGTCTGCCGGCCGAAAACTATGCCATCAAGTCGGGTGTTAGCCCGCAACAGAGCATGGCGACCATCATCCCGGACTATCACAAGCAGTACAAGGCCATGGGCTGGAGCAACGATTGGGAAAAAGAAATCGCTACGCACTTGCCCGAGTATTACAAATGGACGCAGTGGATATTCATCCAGATGCACAAAAATGGGCTGGCTTATCAGGACAGTCGCATGCAGTGGTGGTGCACCAAGTGTCAGACGGTGCTGGCTAATGAGCAGGTGATAGATGGCAAATGCTGGCGCCACGACGGCCCGGACGACCCGCTGGTCGAAAAGAAAGAAGTCAAACAGTGGTTCTTCAAGATCACCGATTATGCCGACGAATTGCTGGAGGCCATCGATGCCCTGGATTGGACCGAGACGGTCAAATTGGCTCAAAAGAACTGGATTGGCAAGAGTAAGGGCGCCGAGGTAGAATTTGCTATCGATGGATCGAAGCAAAAGGCTACCGTCTTTACCACTCGGCCGGATACGCTGTTTGGGGCCACGTTCTTAGTGTTAGCGCCCGAGCACGAGCTGGTGATGGAAATCACGGCGGCGGAACAAAAAGCTACTGTTGACGCCTATGTCACAGAGTCCGAGAAAAAGTCCGAGCTGGAACGACAGACCGAAAAGGAAAAGACGGGCGTGTTCACGGGAGCCTTCGCCATCAACCCGGTCAACGGAGAAAAAATCCCCGTCTGGGTGGCCGATTACGTCCTGGTAGGTTACGGCACCGGTGCCATCATGGCAGTGCCGGCTCACGACGAGCGCGACAATGAGTTTGCCAAGAAGTTCAACCTGCCCATCGTGCGGGTCGTCCAAAACGATGCTCCGGACGATGTGTGTTCATCCGACGAAGGAATCATGATGAACTCTGGTGAGTTCGATGGGCAAGATTCGTCGATGGCGCGTGAAAACATCGTGAAAATGCTGGTGGAGCAACACAAGGCTGCCGAGAAAACCAACTTCAAGATGCGTGATTGGTCTGTCAGCCGACAGCGTTATTGGGGTGCACCCATTCCTATCGTCAATTGTGAAAAGCACGGCGCCGTTCTGGTTCCGGAGAAAGACCTACCTGTGGTATTGCCAGAGCTGGACGATTTCCAGCCCAGCGGTGACGGACGCAGTGCTTTGGCACGTGCAACCGATTGGTTGAATGTTACTTGTCCAGAGTGTGGCGGTCCGGCCGAGCGCGAGACCGATACCCTAGATACCTACATCTGTAGCAGCTGGTACATGTACCGCTACCTGGACCCGCGCAACCAGGAACGGATTTTTGACAGTGAAGTGGTCAAGAAATGGGAGCCGATCGACTTTTATAATGGTGCCGATCACGCTACGGCTCATCTGCTGTACGCACGGTTTATCGGGCATTTCTTCAATAAGCTCGGGATGGTAAGCGAGCCTGAGCCGTTCAAGCAATTCCTGTTCAACGGCAAAGTTACGGCCCAGAACGGCGAAATGTTCAGCAAGAGCAAGGGTAACGGAATCGATCCGCTCGAGATAATCAACCAAGGTTATGGTGCGGACGCGCTGCGAATGTATCTGATGTTTTCGGCACCGCTCGAAGTCTGGTCTCGTTGGGATCCGCAAGGCGTGCCCGGAGCTCATCGCTTCTTGTCGC
>CAZTXZ010000025.1:0-8935 GCA_964617895.1 uncultured Candidatus Saccharibacteria bacterium | reverse complement strand
ATGCCGCCGTCATCCACGATAACAGCCGTGGCTGGCCGGCCGTATACGCTTATCTCAGCGAATTGGCCGATGTATTCGAGGAAGAAAAATACCAGGACAAGCTCCGCTTCATGATTACCGAGGCCTACCCCGAACGCCACAATACGCTGGCGGCATACCTAACATTTTACGTAGCGGTCAACCCGCGCGTCGCTGCGCCGTTTAATTTCGAGGGCGTGAGCTTGCCCTGGGAGGCTGGTCATTGGCGAAGGTTCCTAAAATCGTTTCATGTCGCGCTGCAGCAATTCAGCAACTATTGCGTACCAGGTTACGCATTTGGCAATCATGACCAACCACGCATGATTGACCGACTGGGCACCCCCGAAGCCGCTCGCGCCGCGGCCGTCATGCTGCTTACTTTGCCAGGCATGGCATTCATATACTACGGCGAAGAAATCGGCATGCATAATGTCCACATACCACCGGAGCTCGTCATGGATCCGGCTGCTCGTGGCGATCCGCTGCATGCTATTGGCCGTGACCCAGAACGCACACCGATGCAGTGGACGGCCGATACACATGCCGGCTTTAGCAAGGCCAATTCGACATGGTTGCCACTAGCCGATGACTACACTACGAATAATGTCGCGCTGCAGTCCGAGCAACCCGATTCTTTCTTGTCATTGTATCGACAGCTTGGCCGACTCCGGGCGGGCTCTAAAGCCCTGCGTTACGGCGCCATCCAAGTACATGATGTCGGGAATGACGCCGTGCTTTGTTTTGAGCGATCCCTGGGGGATGAAAGGCTGGCGATACTCATCAACTTCAGCAGTGAAGCCGTCACATGCAACACTAAATTACGCATGCAGAAGGTTATTGTCTCGAGCGCTGGGAAAGCCGAGACGGCACTACAAACGGAAGATTCGGTACGGCTAGACCCTTACGAGGCTGTCGTTGCGGTGCTGGCGGCCGATAATTGATCGCCTTCAGCAAACTGTCGACTGACGCCTCGATCGTAAAGCGCTTGCAGGCAGCCTGCCGTTCCCGCTTATTCAATGGCCCCAGCTTTGCCGCCTCGACGATTGCCTCCGCAAGCACTTTCGGATCATCCGGTCGAGTAAACACTACGCCTCCACAATTCGTTTCTGGCAGTCCGCCAGTGCGCGAGGCGACGACTCGGCAGCCAGCATGCTGAGCCTCTATCGACAACATTCCAAAAAGCTCCTTCCAGAAAATATCGCTCGATGGCATGATCACGATGTCGTTCTGGCCCATCAATTTCGCCATTTCCAGAGGGGTTTTTCGGGCGTTTATCAGCTTAACTTTGGGATGAGCCTCCAGCAATTGTTCGATGATTTTTCCCTCTTCGGTAAACGATCCAGCCCTGGTGGCGGTGATGCGGATATCGAGATCCTGAAGACTTTCCATGTGCAGGGCTGCCAACAATGTGTAGATACCCTTGTCGGCACTCAGCCTGCCGGCAAATAAGATACGTATCTGCCCTGATGGATTGGCATCCCGCTGAACCTCGCCGAAGACGGGGTCGGCGAATGGGTAGACGGTCGGCATGCGGCCGGTTTTGGCCTTTAGGTACATCCGCCACATACCAGCCGCGAATTCGCCGGCGGTGATAAGCCGCCTGCCCCGGAAAGCCTTGCGGTCACACAACGGAGCGCCGTGCTGACAGTTTGGCGGTGGGCAATGCAATATCGCATACGAGGGCCACTTGGTTTTTACGTCCAGCGGATAGGTCACGAACACGATGGTGTCATCCAGATCTGCCAACTGGTCGGCCGACGACAGCGCCAAGAATTCTATATCCGGAAAATCATCGCGTCCATCTTTTTCCCCATGCCCAATGGTAATAAGGCGGGCCGGTATACCCCGGCTGTTGAGTTCCCGTATATGACCGGCCGTGTAACTTTCCGAACCTCCTGAACCCGATACGAACGGATGCTTTGAAGACCAAACAAATGAAATCATACTACCCTCCAAAAGTCTGTACCCAGCATATGACGATGGCAGAAAAAATTAAGTAATAATACTTACACCGTCGGTGTTAGGCGGCTAAAAGAAGGCCCCCGGGCTAATACTTATTCGGTCTGTTGGTTGCGATACTCTACGACGCGTTTGATCAAGTCTATCGGCAGGGGTTCATTGAGGGGTAGCTGGACTGAGCCCTTGCCTTGATTGTATTTTGCAAATTCATCCGCGAAAGCTTCATGCCCGTTCGGCGTCGCATAAAAACCGATGTGCTTGTCGAACCCGCCGATATACACCAAGGGCTTGCCGTTTCGCTTGTAGCCGACGATTCCATAGGACATAGCCTCCGTGGCGTCGGGTGAGGCTTGGCGTATCAGCTTTCGTAAGGTCTCTAGTCGCTGTCGTGTTTCGTCGGCGAATCCTGCGATGTAGTCGTCGACGTCGGGATGATTATTAACCATGGCCTAAAGTATACTCCACGGCACACCGGACGTTTAATTAGCCCGTGGGCTTGCATCATCCAGCCATTGAAAGCAACAACAATAGTGCCGCCATACCCCAGAAAACCGTCCAGAATTGTTGATATCGTTTCTTAGCTACGCTTTTATCCTTCCACTCCGGCCAGTAATTCAGCCCTCGTTTCAAGAACGCCCCTTCTTTGCCAAACAAAAATATCAGATGTATCGAGAAGTCATAAATGATCATCGCCAGGACGATATAGCCTAATGCACGCATGTCCTAAGCATACATTAATCCATCCGCGGATTCGCTCAGCCTGGTCCGAATATTCCCACAACAACATAAGCTTTATCTGTTATGATAGGGCCATGAAGGACTCTCAACTGCTTGCAGTATTCGTGCCGGGTCATGTTCGCGGTCACTCAGGAGCGGAGTATTGATAGCATATGGACGGTGGGGGGACATATTTATTAACGGTCAATGCCGGATCTTCGAGCATTAAATTATGCTTGTTTGACGCCGAAACGTTAGAAGAAATATATAGTGATAAGGCCGATGATAGTGAATCTACAGTAAGGCTTATCCGAGAATGGGTCGATGAGCATGCGTCGCCGGAACAAATCGCAGCCGTCGGTCACCGCGTGGTGCACGGCGGGCCACACCATGCATCATCTTGCGTCATCACCGATGACGTCATCGACGAGCTCAACTCACTCATCCCCCTCGACCCCGAACATTTGCCTGGCCAGATAGACCTGATCGAGCAAATGCATGAGGCTTTCCCGACGGCGACACCAATCGCCTGTTTTGACACGGCGTTCTTCCACGATTTGCCTGTCGAATCTCGCCTGCTGCCAATCCCGCGCCGCTACGAGGCGGCCGGCTTGCGGCGCTATGGCTTCCACGGATTATCCTACGGTTACCTGTTGCACGAGTTCGAGCGCATCGCCGGACCGGAGGCAGTGCGAGGCAAAATCATTTTCGCTCACCTGGGCAATGGCGCCAGTTTGGCGGCCGTAGGTGATGGCAAACCCGTCGACACCAGTATGGGTTTGACGCCTGCCGGAGGTATACCGATGAGCACTCGGTCTGGCGATATCGATCCTGGAATTTTGACTGTTATCGCCCACAGTCAGCAGCTTGACGCCGAGCAGCTCAGCCACCTGATTGGCTTCGAGTCGGGCCTGCTTGGTATATCCGAGACCACTTCCGACATGAAGCAGCTGCTTGATATGGAGGCGACCGATTCGCGCGCGAAAGATGCGGTAGACATATTTTGTTACGACGTCAGGAAATTCATCGGCGCCTACGCCGCAGCGCTCGGCGGCCTCAACAGCCTGGTGTTCAGCGGCGGCATCGGTGAGGTATCGGCGCCAATCCGAGCGCGCGTTTGTGCCAACCTCGATTTTTTGGGCATCAGCCTTGACCGGCAACGTAATGAAGCCTCGGCCGAGCGGATTTCAGCCGATAATAGCAGTGTGGGGGTGCACGTGATAGCGACCAACGAAGCACTGACAATGGCTCGAGACATGCAAGATATCACGAAGGGAGAACAGTAATGAATGATGACAAGCCGCTAGACCAGGACAGCCTGCGTAAGTTAGACGCCTATTGGCGAGCAGCGAATTATCTGTCGGTCGGCCAGATATACTTGGGTGACAATCCTTTGTTGCGTCGACCACTCGAAAAATCCGACATCAAACAACTGCTGCTTGGCCATTGGGGGACTACGCCCGGTCAGAACTTCATCTATGCTCACCTCAACCGCATCATCAAGAACCATGACCTAAACATGATTTATATTTCTGGTCCAGGTCACGGTGGTCCGGCACTGGTCGGGAATGTCTATCTCGAGGGTACCTATAGCGAGATTTATCCTAACATCACCGAGGACGAAGCTGGTATGAAGAAACTTTTCCAGCAGTTCTCTTTTCCTGGCGGCATATCCAGCCATGTATCGCCACAGACACCCGGCTCAATTCATGAGGGCGGCGAGCTCGGTTACTCACTAAGTCATGCGTTCGGCGCAGCTTTCGATAATCCGGATTTGATCGTCGCCTGCGTGGTCGGTGACGGTGAAGCCGAAACTGGCCCACTGGCTACGGCCTGGCACTCCAATAAATTCCTGAATCCCCGGACCGACGGCGTAGTACTACCCATCCTGCACCTGAACGGCTACAAAATTTCGAATCCGACATTGCTGGCGCGAATCGAGCACGATGAGCTCGAGCAGCTTTTCCGTGGTTATGGCTGGACGCCCTACTTCGTGGAGGGCGACAACCCGGAACACATGCACCAGCTGATGGCCGCCACGCTCGACAAAGCCACGGCGGAAATACAGCGCATCAAGGCCGATGCCGCCGATGTCGACCATCCGGTCCGCCCGCGCTGGCCGATGATAGTCCTGAATTCACCCAAGGGATGGACCGGGCCAAAGACAATCAATGGCCTGCCGAATGAGGGGAACTTCCGTTCTCACCAGGTGCCGCTCAGTATGGCCCCGGACCACCCCGAGCATTTGCAGCAGCTCGATGATTGGCTGCGCAGTTATAAGCCCGAAGAACTGTTCGACGAAAATGGCAAGCTATTGCCAGAATTGGCCCAATTGGCACCACGCGGCGAACGCCGAATGGGGGCCAACCCTCATGCCAACGGGGGCAAACTGTTTCGCCCGCTCAACATGCCCAATTTTCGCGACTACGCCCTTGATGTGCCGGAGCCGACCAAGACTCACGCCAGTTGCATGTTGGCGCTGGGCCCGTTCCTGCGCGACGTCATCAAGAACAATATGGAGTCCAACAACTTCCGGATATTCAGCCCCGACGAAACCATGTCCAACAAGCTGAACGCTGTCTTCGACGTAACCGATCGCCAATGGAACGCCCGCACTTCCGAGGGCGATGAATTTCTCAACACCTCCGGGCGCGTACTCGATTCCATGCTCAGTGAGCACCAGGCACAAGGCTGGCTTGAGGGCTACTTGCTGACAGGTCGCCATGGGTTGCTGCACAGCTACGAGGCCTTCATCCGCATCGTCGATTCCATGGTAAATCAACATGCCAAGTGGCTGAAGATGGCCGATGAACTACCGTGGCGTGAGAGTATAGCCTCACTTAATTATCTGCTGACGTCGCACGTCTGGCGGCAGGACCACAACGGTTTTACTCATCAGGATCCCGGCTTCATCAATCACCTCATCAACAAAAAGAGCGAGATTGTCCGTATCTATTTGCCACCGGACGCCAACACACTACTATCGACGATGGACCATTGCCTGCGAAGTGAGAACTACATAAATCTGGTCATTAGTGGCAAGCACGAGGAGGCGCCCCAGTTTCTGAGCATGCCCGAAGCCATCGAACACTGCACGCAGGGTATCGGCATCTGGCAATGGGCCAGCAACGACCAAGATAGCGAGCCCGATGTCGTCATGGCTTGTGCCGGTGATGTGCCGACCATGGAAACGTTGGCGGCTGTTTCGATTTTGCGCGAAAACCTGCCCGAGCTGAAAATACGTGTCGTGAATGTGGTTGACCTGATGCGATTGGAACCAGACACGGAGGGACCACACGGCCTGAGCGATATCGATTACGATTCCATCTTTACCCGTGACAAGCACATCATTTTTGCCTTCCACGGCTATCCGTGGCTGATTCACCGACTGACTTATCGGCGTGCCAATCGTAACCTGCATGTTCGCGGTTACAAAGAGGAAGGCACCATCACGACTGCCTTTGACATGTGCGTGCTAAATAATATCGACCGGTTCAATCTGGTCATCGATACGATCGACCGACTGCCCGACCAAGGCGGCAGCAAGGGCGTGTACCTGAAGGAAACCATGAAGCGCAAGCTCGTCGAACACCGCGAATACATCAACAAGAACGGCGTCGACATGCCCGAAGTGCACGACTGGGAATGGCCGAGCTACGCTAAATAGCCCCGGCTATACCTGACCGTTGGATTGTGTGATGAGAGGATTAGCCGTTTTGGCGGCTGAGATAGTGGCGACGAAGCAAGCCAGCTGCCAGAGCTACGACTACGAATAGGCCTAGCGTTTCACCGGGTCCGGTATTGGCTAGCTCACCGCTAGTTGCCGGTTCGTTGCTCGATGGCTTGGAGGAGTTGTCGGCAGCTTGGTCAGGGGTGGTGGAGCTGCTGTCAGTGGTGCCGCTGGACTCGGGCTTAGTCGCAGTATTGTCGGCGCTAGTGTCAGGTTTGGTCTCGGCGGGCGGCTTGGTTGTGTCTTCGCTTGGTTTGGTGGAATTACCATCGGTGGTATTTTCACTACCAGATTTAGTCCCATTGTCAGTGCTCGAGTTATCGTTGTTCGAATTATCGGTGATCTGTTGTGATGAACCATCTTTATTGGTCGCAACTTTGTCGCCATTGTTCGAGTTGCGGAAGAAAAAGAACCAGGCGAATACCGCGACGAATGCCACGAACAAAACACCCGCTATAAGGTAGCGGAATAGCGACGTCACGACGTAGCGCTGTTCTGGGTATTCCGGTGTTGCCATCTTAGAAAGTCCTCTTTTGTAACGAAATTATATCATAAGCAGGCAAGTAAGTCATCAACATTATACAGTCGATAGCGCTTATGCCTGATCGTCTTTGGTTAGCTCTGGCGTCATACCTGTCATAAGCAATGCCTGGCCCTTGCCCACACCCTCAAAGAAACGCACTGCATATTGCCCCAGCCTGCTAAGCACTTGCCGCATCGGCGACTCCTCACCAAGCATCGCCAGCTCCTGGAGTAATGGATCATGTGCCACCATCTCTTCAAATTCTTCATGTATGCCCACAGTAGTACCTCCTCTGTTCGGTCATCGTGGAAAGTAGTATACTCCCTCAGAGCAAGCCCCGTTAGCTCAATTGCGACGGCGTAGCCGAAGTATTATATTTAAGCGCCTGCGCTCTATCCGATTGAGCCATAAGGTCATTAACAATCAATACCAGCCCCGTTAGCTCAATTGCAAAGGCATAGCCGGATAGAATTTATCAGCGTTTACGCTCTGTCCAATTGAGCTCACCACACATTAACAAACAAGACGTATGCCCCGTTAGCTCAATTGGATAGAGCGTTGGTTTCCGGTACCAAAGGTTGCAGGTTCAAGTCCTGTGCGGGGTACCATGCAAAGAGCCAGGTCACAAGCCTGGCTCTTTGCGTTTATTTACAAATGTTTGTTATAGTTGTATAATATGGTTACTTAATAATTCCGCTCATGGTAAAGTTCATATTGTAAGGCTAGCCATATGTCCGCCCACTCACTCGAACGACCCTTCGCCAATTACCCCGAGACACCTTCGTTTGATTTACGATCGTTAGCTACTGCTGCCGGCGGCATGTTGGCCGTCGGCGCCCTGGCCACTATTACGGACCAAGTGCTCACCAATAGTCGATGGCCGAAATCTCCCACCGAAGTCGCCTGCGACGACGAGACCGCCACTTGCCTGGTATTTGGCGGCCTGGGACAGACTGGCGGCGATGAGGTCAGGCGTGATCTTAGTGGCGCCATCGACGAGCCAATGGCTTCGGTCAGGTATTCGAGCCGGGGCATCAGTACACGCGCTGTCGGATCGGCCCTTGTCAGTGACTTCCGGCGGGATACTTGGAGAGGTGGCGAACAGGAACAAAAGCTCATCACACACAGCATGGGGCTGCCCGTGAGCCTGGAGGCTATGGCCTGGGCAATCAAGGCGCGCCACCGCGTACCACCCGTCTCGGAAATCCATGCGATTAGCTCGCCGTTTCGCGCCAGTGATACTTACATGGAGGAGGCTCTGGGCTACTTGCGATTCTTCAATCCCCGACTGGCTGGAATAAGCGGTAAATTCGTCGTCGGCTGTTATTACGCCATGGAAAGAAGCATGGAGATGGCCGGCCGCTCCAGGTCGCTCGCGCCCTCCAACTTGCTGCACGTAGTACATGAAGCGTCGGCAGGGTTATTCGACCAACTACCACCCAAAACATGGCTGAGCATGGCACAGCTGATGGGGAGAACCGGTAGATATACGCCAGGTGTATTCAAAGGTATCATAACGCCTGATACGCGGGTTTTTCATTACATCGACCCCAAGGATGATGTAGTGCGGCCGGAGTCCTCGGAGTCTATCAACGAAAATATATGCGAACCATACGGCGCACAGCTATACGTCGTCGAGACGCCCGGCGCCGGACACGCCAACACCCCCCTCGTCGCCGAGCTTATTGCCCATAACACTCGGGCAAAAGCAGTCTAAATCATTCGCCGTAGATTCGAGCACGCAATTCCAAGAACGATTCTTGCTCTTCTGCGTCCATCGCCTCGAACTCTTTGCGAGCCACTACGTCCCAATCTTTCTTGCGTAAATCTGATCGCGCCATAGCATTCCTCCCTCACTACAAAAAACAGTGTGTCAGACCGCTGCGACGAGGTCTATAAGATATTTCTCAGGCGATAATTTAGCTGTCCGAAGATTGTCGAGGCTCGCCCAGGCGCTTCTGTGTGTAGCCCGATTGGCCATACAAAAC
>CAZTXZ010000024.1:0-8952 GCA_964617895.1 uncultured Candidatus Saccharibacteria bacterium | reverse complement strand
GAAATCGAGGGCGAGATGGGCGACAGCCTGCCCGGTCTGCAGGCTAGGTTGATGAGCCAGGCCCTGCGTAAGCTGACGGCCGTCATCAGCCGCAGCAAGGCGACGGTGATTTTCATCAACCAAATCCGCATGAAGATTGGCGTGATGTTTGGCAACCCCGAAACCACCACCGGTGGTAACGCCCTGAAGTTTTACGCTTCGGTGCGTATGGATATCCGCCGCATCGGCCAGATAAAACAGGGCGAGGAAGTGATCGGCAACCGTACCCGGGTGAAGGTGGTCAAGAACAAAATCGCGCCGCCCTTCCGCCAGGCCGAATTCGACATCATGTACAACGAAGGCATCAGCAAGTCCGGCGACATCTTGGATCTCGCAGTAGAGAAGGGAATCGTCGAAAAAGCCGGTGCCTGGTTCGCCTACGGCGAGGGCAAGATCGGCCAGGGCCGTGAAGCCGCCAAGTCGTACCTGCAAGAAAACCCGAAGGTCATGGACGAAATAGCCAAGAAAGTCTTGGCCGCCGCCGAGGGCCAGGAGGAATAAATGCCAGAACCGCTGGTGCTCAAACCCGAGCCGACCCTGTCCGACATCCAGAAATATGTCGCGGACATGGTAGAACAGCGCGGATTCAAGAATGACATCAGCGTCATTCCGCAACGTTTCATGCTGCTGCTCGAGGAATGCGGCGAGTTTGCCCGGGCATCCCGCAAGATCGCCGGCATCAAGCACTCACCCGACACGCACGCCGCCGACCTGCAAGATGAAGCGGCCGATATATTGATCGTCCTGGTCGGTATTTGTAATCTGCTGGACATCGACCTGGAAAAGGCGTTTCGCGTAAAAGAACAGAAGAACAGTCAACGAGTTTGGAGTTAGAAGAGTGATCCGCGAGGAATTGTGGCAGGGCTATGACGAGCGAGGGTTGCCAATCGGACCGGTGACCTTGCCGCAGTGCGCCGACGGAGCGCTGCATGGCGCATCCCATATATGGATGTGGCGCAAGTCTGGTCACGGCGTCGAAGTCTTACTACAGACCCGGGCAAAGGATAAGCGGACCTGGCCGGGATTTCTCGACATCTCGGCGGCTGGGCATATTGATTTTGGTGAGACGCCGCTTGTGGCCGCCTTGCGCGAGGCTAAAGAAGAGGTAGGTATCGAACTAAATGATCAGGATTTGAAACTGTTGTTCGTGGCGCGTAAATATATTGTGTTTAAGGGGCCACAACCAACTATCGAGAACGAATTCAGATGGATTTATGCCCACGAACTAATCGATGAGTCATCCCTGCATTTCAGCGACGGAGAGGTCGATGACGCCAGCTGGATGTCCCTCTATGAGCTCAAGCGGCTGGCGGCTGATACCGACAGCAAACTTGTGCCGCAAGGTCAGGATTACTTCGCCATGCTGTTTGCCGCCATCGAACGCCTGGCCAAAGAAGTATGAAGATAACCAAGATTACCCAGCAGCAGAAGGACCATAGCCGATACTCGATATATGTCGATGAACGGTATTCGTTCAGCCTTAGCGAGGGTGCGCTGCTGGAAAGCGGGCTGAGCAGCGGGCAAGAGTTGAGTGAAGATGACGTAGCGGCGTACAGGCAAAAATCGGCCGATGACAAACTATACAATCGTGCGCTCAAATACGTAGCCATGAGGCCGCGCAGCGTTTGGGAAATCCAGGCCTATCTGGAAAGAAAGCACTCCCCTGCTCCGCTAATCGAACAAATTACGAACAAGCTGATTGACTTGGATTTATTGAACGATGAAAAATTCGCCCGCATGTTCGTGCGTGATCGTGCCCTGCTCCGCCCTACCTCACGTCGCAAAATGATTGCCGAGCTGCGCAAAAAACGCGTGCCGGAAGAGGCCATAGAGGCAGCGCTACTGGCAGAGCAGACCGATGAATCCGTCGTACTCCGCGAACTTGTCGCCAAAAAACGTCAATTGGCTAAGTTCAAGCACGATGACCTAAAACTGATGCAATACCTTGCCCGCCAAGGTTTCAGCTACTCAGACATCAAGTCGGCGCTAGCCAAAGACGAAGATTAGGTTCCAGATCTAGCTAGCTGTCGCAGTTGCCGGTACGGCGGTCTTGGGTTGCAACTCGGTGATTACGATGCTGGTCGGCGTCACCTCATGCACTTGGCTGCGGTCGATGCTCAGGCTGCCGCCGGTCAAGCTCTTGAAGATCGATTGCGAACAATATAATTTCTGGATGTACATGCTTTCGCTGTCAACCGCGTAGTCACTCACCTTGCCCAGTTTGTGCTTGTCGACGGTGATGACCTGCTTGCCAATCGGGTTGAACCTCAGGTCCAGGACTTCCTTGAGGCGCACCAAGTCCTCGGGCGCGGCCAGCCGTTCGTAATCGTCCACCACGAATCCGTCGGGCAGCACATCGCGGACGTCTTGCCAGAGCAACACCAATCGCCCATCCTGGGGCGTGTCGCACATGAAACCTTCTATCTTGAGATTGTTGGGGTTGATGATAGGCTCGACAGTCGTCGCGACTGGCCCGCCGACACGCAAGCTGAGTACATGACGATTCTGGATGTAGTTGCTTAGCTGTAGCATTGCACACATTATATACCGTGGCGCATTATTCCGCTGCTGCTTGCGCTGCGATTTGCGACTTCGTACAATCGAGGTCTATGAGATATATGGCGCGAGCTCTCTGGGTGGGAGCATTGGTGGCGCTGCTGGTCGTGCCCCAGGGGTCTGCGGGCAAAGTCTGGGCCGATGCGCCAGTCCCGGGCGAATTGTCCATTATTCAGTTGAATATCACCGGCGATGAGTTCGTCGCCCTGCAGAATGGGGGCGGCAGCCCGCTTAATCTGAGTGAATATTGGCTGGGATATTCGAGCGATTTAGCCCTACCGGCAGTGCCTATGCAGCAGTTGCCTGACGTCCAGTTGGAGGCTGGCGCCGTGCTGGTTCTGAGCAAACATTCCGTCGCGACCTGCGGCGCTAGCTACACCGATACGCTGGATCCGACACTCAGCAACACCGCCGGCCGATTGGCACTGTGGCAATATTCGAGCGCCAACCAGGGCGCCACTTTCGAGTTCCGCTGGGCGGTCGATTGGGATAAGTCCGTCGCCACGACACCGTCGCACCTTAACCTAAAGGACGAAGCCAATATAACGACATATGCCACCCAGCATGCGATCGACCCGGCGCTACCGGCAGTCTGGAGCCGCAGTACGGCGACGCCGAGTGGATGGTATGTCGGCATGTTGAATAGCTGCGTCTTCACACCCGTGCTGTCCAGCGCCGTGACGGCGCCGGAACAACCGATGGGCTGGCAAGATAGCGGCAGTGGTCCGCCATTCGTGCTCGGCGCCAGCGTATCTCTGGCCCCGACCAGTCTGCCACACATCCCGGCTGCCGACCGCGGCTTGAAAGCACTTGATCTCAGTGAGATATTGCCTAACCCGGCCAGCCCGCAGACCGATGCGGCGGATGAATTCATCGAATTATATAATCCCAACATCAAGACCTTTGACCTGTCGGGCTTCATGCTGCAGACAGCTTCGACCGGCTCGAGCGCTAGTCATACGTATCATTTCCCGATCGGTACGACCATCGCCCCGGGCAGCTTCAAAGCATTCAGCTCGGCCACGACTCACCTAAGCCTAAGCAACAGTGGCGGTCAGGTATGGCTGGTCGACCCGCTCGGTACCACGGTCACGACCAGTGATGCTTACAGCAACGCCAAAGACGGCCAGGCTTGGGTCAACGCCGGCGGGGTCTGGCAATGGACCACTACCTCGACGCCAGGCAGTACCAACAAGCTGGCCACTCCCCTGTCGGGCTCCGGTCAAAAGTCATCGGCTACAGTGAACGGCAAAAAGGTCAGCAATATCAATGACAAGGCGGTGTCCAGTACTACTACAGCAGCCGCGGCAAGCTCGGTCGATGGTGCCCCGACCGCGACGATTCACCCCTTGACCCTTGCGGTGGTCATCGCTGCCGCGCTACTATACGGGGCATATGAGTACCGTTTTGACCTGGCAAATATCGTCCGACAGTTCCGACGCGACCGAGCGAATCGGCGCTGAATTGGGCGCACGCTTGCGTGGCGGCGAAGTAATCGAGTTGTTGAGTGATCTGGGCGGCGGTAAGACGACGTTGGCGCGCGGTATCGCCCGCGGGGCCGGCAGCAGCGACAACGTGGCCAGCCCCAGCTTTACCATAAGCCGCGAGTACCGAGCCGGCGACTTGACCATCCATCACTACGATTTTTATCGATTGGGTGAGGGCGGTCTGATGAATCAGGAGCTAGCCGATGTGCTGGACGATCCCCAGGCGGCGGTTATCGTAGAGTGGGCAAATATCGTCGATCAGGTTTTGCCGCCGGACCGGGTGTTGATTCGCATAGAGGTCATGGATGAGACGCGCCGCCGGCTGCACTTCTCGGCGCCGCAGCGCTTGGCTTATATTAAAGGTGGACCGGCATGATCATTTTGACCTTACGCACCGACAACCCGGAGGCCGAGCTTGGCGTATTCGACGGCGAAACCATGCTGGCTGGCGAAAGGTGGCATGCCCATAGGGAGTTGGCTGAGACTATTCACGCTAAGATCCGCGACCTGCTGAAGACCCAGGCCAGGGACTTTCACGGCATCGAAGGAATCGTCGCCTACCAGGGCCCAGGCAGCTTTACCGGCCTGCGGATCGGTTTGAGCGTGGCTAACGCATTGGCCGAGTCCTTGACGGTGCCGATAGTCGGCTCGACGGGTGACGACTGGCAGCAAAAGGGCGTTTCGCGCCTGCTGGCGGGCGAACGTGACCCGCTGGTCATACCCGAATATGGCGCGCCGGTGCACATCACGCAGCCAAAACATTGACCGCCATCGCGTTGTCAGCGTATTATTTGTGTGAGGATTTGCGACAACGAGAGACGTTATGCGGCAATCCGGAACGATACCTACTTCAATATAATTCGATATTCAGGCAATACTGACCCAAGCTAGTGAAGTGATAGCGAGTGCTTGCGCGTAAGTCGCCTGCTGATAGAAAGGACAACACATGGACCCACTTGCCATTATCCTGGCGATTTTGGGTGTTGGTGCTGGATTTGGCGCCAATACCGTATTGACCAAACAAAAAATCGGCTCGGCCGAAGAGCAGGCTCAAAAAGAACTGGCCAAAGCTAAAAAGGAGGCTCACAAGCTGCTTGATGAGGCGCGCGAGGAAGCCAACAAACTGAGTGAGACCGCACGAAAAGACGAGCAGACCCGCCGCCGCGAGCTGAAAGAGCTCGAGGACCGTTTGGTCCAGCGCGAAGCAAGTTTCGATAACAAGTTGGATGAGCTCGACAAGCGCACCGAAAAACTCCGCAAGGGCGAAGATGAAGTCGAGCAGCTGAAGAACGAAATCCGCGATATTCGCACCAAGCAGCAAGAAAAGCTCGAGAAGATTGCCAAGCTCAGCAAGTCTGATGCTGCTGACAAGTTGATGCAGATGACCGAACGCGATATCAAGAACGACTTGCTCGGTCTGATTGCCAAGGCCCAGAACGAAGCCAAAGATAACGCCGAAGAGGCCGCCTCGCTTATCATCGTGCAGGCCATGGAACGAATGGCCAGTGAGGTCACAGCCGAGCGGACGGTCACTAGCGTCAAGCTCGAGGACGAGGAGATGAAGGGCCGCATCATCGGTAAAGAGGGCCGCAACATCCAGGCACTGCAGCGAGCCACCGGTGTCGACATCATGGTCGATGACACTCCTGGCTACATCGTGTTGTCCAGCTTCGACCCGGTTCGCCGCGAGGTCGCTCGTCAGGCGCTGGAATTGTTGTTGAAGGATGGCCGCGTACACCCCGGCCGCATCGAAGAAGTAGTCGCCAAGGCTCAAAAGAACGTCGAGAAAGATGTGATTCGGGCCGGTGAAGACGCTGCACGCGAAGTCGGTGTCATCGGTATTCCTAAGGAAATCCTGCACTTGCTTGGTGAGCTACGATACCGCACCAGCTACGGTCAGAACGTGCTCAAGCACTCGACCGAAATGGCGCACATCGCCGGCATGATTGCCGAAGAGCTCGGTGCCAACGTCAAGACCGCCAAGTATGCCGCCCTGGTCCATGATCTAGGCAAAGCTCTGACTCACAAGATGGAGGGCAAACACCACCACATCTCTGGCGAAATGCTCCGCAAATACGGCGCGCCCGAAGAAGTCGCCCTGGCCGCTGAGCAGCATCACGACGACGTCGAAGCTACGACTACCGAGGCTCTCATCATCCGTGTCGTCGATGCCATCAGTGCATCGCGCCCTGGCGCCCGCAACATCAGCGCTGAGAACTTTGCCGAGCGCATGAAGGAACTCGAGAACATCGCCAACAGCTTCAAGGGCATCGACAAGAGCTACGCCATCAGCGCCGGTCGCGAAGTCCGCGTGTTCGTGAAGCCACAAGCCGTCGACGACCTCAGCGCCATCCGCCTGGCACGCGACATTGCGACCAAGATTGAATCCAGCATGCAATATCCCGGAACCATCAAGGTCAACGTGATTCGCGAGACTCGCGCCATCGAGTTCGCCAAGTAGGTACATGTAACGCGCATGCCATCGGAAATCGAAGCTAAATTTTTACAGGTCGATCATGATGTGCTGCGCGCCAAACTCAAGCAACTTGGTGCGGTGTGCGATCACGAAAACCGACTGATGCGCCGCACTGTGTTCGACTTCGCCAGCCATGGCCTCAAAAAGCAGCACAAACGATTACGCGTGCGGGATGAAGGCGATAAAGTCACCGTGACTTTCAAGGCGCGACAGCAAGACACGCCATATGCCGCCGAAATCGAAACGGTTGTCGAATCGTTCGAATCAATGGAGCAAATCTTCAACGCGGTCGGGCTGGAGTCAAAATCTTACC
Source organism: uncultured Candidatus Saccharibacteria bacterium (assembly GCA_964617895.1). Classification (GTDB taxonomy): domain Bacteria; phylum Patescibacteriota; class Saccharimonadia; order Saccharimonadales; family UBA4665; genus UBA6224. The sequence continues at coordinate 2,081 of CAZTXZ010000024.1, read as the reverse complement.
AGGAATCGAAGCGCGAAACCTGGCGCTTCATGGACTGCGAAGTCGTGCTCGATGAGTGGCCATGGCTAGATACGTACATCGAAATTGAGGGTCCAAGCGAGGAGTTGATCCAGGCATGTGCTGGTGCGCTCGATTTTGACTGGTCTCAGGCAGTCTATGGCAGCGTCGACAGGGCTTACATGCACCAGTACCCCGGCATGACGGATGACGACACGATCGGTTACATCGACCGGGTAGCATTTGGTGAGCCATTGCCAGACTATCTGAAAATGCGTCAGGCGCCATGAAAACCGCCATTCTTGCCCGACGCGGGCAAACAATCAGGCCGTCCGATAGTTGACATGGACAAAAACTGCCATATATTAGGAGATAAGGAAAGTACATGGCAGATAGAACAGAATCCAACCACCCGCAAACAGACGAGTTTTCGGATTCTTATTTCGAGACAGCATTCGAAGGTCTCACTCGGCATTTCGGAAGTGATGAAGCAACGTCAGGTTTTGCAGTCTTTGAGCGGCTGGCGAACCTTGATGTAGCAAAGGGCACACATCTGATACGGGTCGGCGACTTCGGTTTGTTCCATGATCTGGTGGTGCAGAATTACCCCGGTCGTCAACCCGAGGGTGAGAGGGCTGATACATTGCGTGAAGCGATTGTGCGGATAGGGGGTTTGACGCGCCACTATGTGTTCAGCATGCAAAGTGGACTTATGATACACGAGAGCTCGGAATTGCGAGTCGATACCGAAGGTAAAGCTGTTTTTGGCGATAGTTCGCCGGTGGCTTTGACTGACCGCACTAGTGATCTGGCTACGCTGACGCGTAACGAAGGGCTTAAGCATAGACAGTTCTTCGACTTTTTAGTTGAAAGTATCGCTGACAACCAGGACCAAGATGCAATCGCAGGGTTTATGCGTGACACCGAGCAGTTTCTATCAGGCGGCGGCATTCATACTACTCCCACGGTGCTCCCTAACGTCGTTAACCGATAGCGACTCACGCCGTCATTCGTTACAATAGTGTCATGAATATCTTATACATCGGTGACGTCATGGCTGAACCCGGCATGCGTATCGTCGAACGGGTGCTGCCGACGCTACGGCACGAAAAACACATCGATGTCGTCATTGCCCAGGCCGAAAACGTATCGGAGGGCAAGGGGTTCAACGTGGTCGATTACCAGCGTTTGCGTAAGGCCGGCGTGGATGGCTTCACGGGTGGCAATCATAGTTTTCGTCAGGCGTCCATCTTGCAACTTTTAGGCGACACGAACGTCCCTGTCGTCGCACCGCTTAACATGGGCGAGACGCCCTCCCCTGGCTACAAGTACGTCCAGGTCGGCGACAAGCGGGTGCTAATAGCAAGTGTATTAGGGCAAGTCGTTGGCGTAGATTCTCAAAAGGAAGTACAGAATCCCCTCCAGGCAATCGACGCGTTGTTGGAATCGCAGGCTAACGAACCGCGTGATGCGACGGTCATCAATATCCACGGCGATTACAGCAGCGAAAAGGTCGTCTTCGGTCACTACTTGGATGGCCGTGTCACGGTGGTAGTGGGCGATCACTGGCACATCCCGACGGCTGATGCCCGGGTATTGCCCGGCGGCACTGCCCATCAGACCGACGTCGGCATGTGCGGCACGCTCGACTCATCACTTGGTGTGACGTACGAAAGCATCATCCCGCGCTGGCGTGATGGTCGGCAAACCAGAAACGTCCTGGCAACCGAACCCCCATACCAGTTCAACGCTCTGCTAGTGACAATCAACGATCAAGGACTCGCCGAGGCAGTCGAACCAATCCAGCGAATATTCGAAGACTAGCATTCGGGCCGATGATAGGGTATAATCACCCCTGTTGTTAATGAAGCAACCCGCAAAAACAATAAGTTTTTGCCCAATTTTGCAATCCAAGGAGCATAGCGACTGAATGCAAAATTGAGAGGAGGCACAGTAACAAGTTCGGAAGGCAAAGTCGGCAAACTTGTTTTGCGACTTTACCTTCCGAACTTTCCAACTGATGCCGACGACGGGGTGTGGCGCAGTTGGCTAGCGCGCGCGGTTTGGGACCGCGAGGTCGAAGG